>NZ_CALPDC010000004.1:0-142342 GCF_943193165.1 Weizmannia agrestimuris | reverse complement strand
GCCACACGACCATTGTGTTTGCAAGGTATATTGTCTTGTCATGGCAAAACCGTTGCAGTGTAGATGACAGAACATTAAGTGGCATGTTTTATGAATTATGTGATGAAATAGATGACCTTGATTGGGCTGTTGCATTGCAGCAGTTAGTCGAGATTCTTGAAGATACTCTGGATAAAAGTAATAAGAAAATTCAACAACTGATCAAAAGTCAACTACAACAATGGATTGCGGGTCTGCCGAATTATATCAAGGTATACCTACCTGTTTCAGTCTGCGAAAGTTGAGATATTGACATTATTATCATGAAAAAAAAGAAGATTGTAAAGTAAATGACACAGAATGGAAGAAATTTGGCGAAAACAGCCGGTTTTTCCCAGTACGGACAAAACCGGCCCGTCATTTCATCCGGATGAAGGATAAATAAAGAAACCGACAATTTTGCCGATTTCCTTACAATTTATTCATTCTCGTATTCCATCAGGGTGAGGATATCATAGCCCTTCAGTTTATCTCGGCCGTGCAAATAATTCAATTCAATTAAAAAAGCAAGGCCGGCTACAACCCCGCCCAGTTCTTCAACGAGCCGGACGGTTGCTTCCATCGTGCCGCCTGTTGCCAAAAGATCGTCCGTAACCAAAACGCGCTGGCCCGGCCTGATCGCATCTTTATGGATCGTGAGCACCGCTTTTCCGTATTCGAGATCATATTCCGCACGGATCGTTTCCCGCGGCAGTTTGCCTTCTTTGCGGACCGGGGCAAAGCCGACGCCAAGTTCGTATGCGACCGGGCAGCCGATAATAAAGCCGCGCGCCTCAGGGCCGACCACGAGATCAATCTGTTTGTCTTTCGCATACTGGACGATCTGGTCCGTCGCATATTTAAACGCATCCCCGTTATTCATCAAAGGCGTCACATCCTTAAACATCACGCCTTTTTTAGGCCAGTCCGGGACGAGTGCAATATATTGTTTTAAATCCATTTTGCTGTTTCCTCCTCATACTGTACAGCAGGCTTGATCATTTGGTCAAACCACATCTTCAGCTCCTGGAAAGATGAGTACAGCAGGTCCTTTTCCATTTGATATTGTGCTAGTTTTTTTTGATACGTAAGAGATTCCTTTAAATCGCGTTTTTGTTTGGCTGCTTTCAGGGAAATAAATCCATCCTTTATTGTAACAAAATCAAGTTCAAAAAACACCTGCGAAATAAAATCGATGGTATTTCTCGACCAGCCGCGATAAGCCGCCAGCTCATCCCCGTGCTGCTTTAGGTTGAACGTTTTCCTTTTTGCAAGAAAAGCGTAAAACCATTTAAAATGTTCGCGTGTCGGGAACGTGCTGAAAAAGTGGTTCCCGGCATGGTAAAAATACGCATAAATCCTGGCCGGCGAACCGCCCTCAAGCAGTGCCGCCATCATCCGCGGGCCTTTCGGAAGATCCAGAAACACAATGTTTTTATTTGAAGGATCAAATGCCCTTGCCTCTTCCATTGTCGCAACCGACACAAGGCGGACGGAAAAATCCGGCAGCGGCAGGTTCCGCAATGTTTCTTTTTGGAAGACAACAAAAGCCTGGTCTTCTTCCGGGACGTACCGTGCCCATTGCTTTAAAGGCCTGTTGCCCCTGAAATCAAACAATTGCCAGTTTGTGATTTTGATATCCTTCACCATCATTTGCGGCTTACGGATATTGTTCCATTCGTTGATGGACAGCTCCCCGACAACCGATATGCAGGCAGAAGGGGAAATATGCGGGGCAAGATTCCCGAGCCCGAAGCCGATCCCATCGAGCGTTGTGCCGTTTTTAGAAAGCGTCAATTTCAAATGTTTCCCGTCTGCGCCGATCGCCCGGATTTGCGGGCATTCGGCCCCGTCCAGCAACAGAAGCGGCTTCGGATTCGCCGTGCCAAACGGCGAGAGCAATGCCATTTCGCGGATCGCTTCCATCCCCGCTTCTTCTATGGAAATTTCAGCGCTGATGTTCGTAACCGGCACAAACATCTCGTCCGGCAATGCCGCGGCCTGTTCGTTCAGCCGGCGCCGCAGTTCCTCCACATCGGATAAAGAAAGCGTCATCCCCGCCGCCATCGGATGCCCGCCAAAATGCGGCAAAATATCCCTGCATTTCGATAATTCGTTAAACATATGGAAGCCGTCAATGCTGCGCGCCGATCCTTTTGCCAGCCCTGTTTCCGGGTCAAAGCTGAGCACAATCGCAGGCCGGTAAAAGCGTTCTGTAAGGCGCGAGGCGGCAATGCCGATTACGCCGGCATTCCAGCCTTCTTTCCCGACAACAAGGACACGCGCCCCCTTTTCCACTTCTTCTTCCACCAGTTCGATTGCTTCATTTGTCATGTCGTTTACGATTTTTTGCCGTTCTTTATTGAGGCCGTCAATCGTTTCAGCGAGCATCCCGGCTTCTTCTGTGTCTTCGGTCATTAGCAGTTCCGCTGCCGGTGCCGCATGTTGCAGGCGCCCGGCCGCATTTAAGCGGGGGGCGAGCACAAAGCCGATGGTTTCTTCATTGATCTCTTCCTGGCGGATATCCGCACACCGGCACAGCGCCACTAGCCCCGCCCGCTTTGTCGTTCTCAGCCGTTTGATGCCGTTTATGGCAATCAGCCGGTTTTCGTTTAGAAGCGGCACAAGATCCGCGACCGTCCCGATAGCGGCCAAATCTTCAAGCTGTTCCGGCACTTTGCCGTACAGCGCATGGGCGACTTTAAAAGCGACGCCTGCGCCCGACAGTTCCCGGAACGGGTATGTACTTTCCGGATGCTTCGGATGGACGATGGCAAAAGCTTCCGGCAATACCGGCCCAGGTTCGTGATGGTCCGTAATAATGAGCGTGATCCCGAGTTCGCGGGCCACTTCCGCTTCGTGGACAGCGGCAATACCGGTATCAACGGTAATGATCAGCTGAAAACCCTCTTCAGCCGCCCGCCGGAAAGCCGCTTCATTTGGCCCGTACCCTTCTTTAAACCGGTCCGGGATGTAAAATTCAGCATGGGCGCCAAGATCGTTTAAAACGGCCATCATGATGGCAGTGCTCGTTACGCCGTCCGCATCGTAATCGCCGAAGACGAGAACCGGTTCTTCTCTTTTAATCGCTTCGCGGATGCGGGCCGCTGCTTTTTCCATATCATGCAGCAAAAACGGATCATAATACGCTAGCCCTTCATGGAATAAAAAAGACCGCGCTTCTTCAACATCCGTTATGCCGCGGTTTACAAGCAATTTTGAAACAAGTGGCGAAACGTTCAATTGTTGCGAGATCGTTGCGGCTGCTTTTGGTTCCATTTCCGGCACCCGCCATCTTGTTCTTGACTGCAGCATATCTCCACCTCTTTCACAATACTTTATTATAACGTTTCGGCGGAAAACTGTCATTACAAAAAATGCAGGCATTTCGCCTGCATTTTTCTTATACTTGCGGTTCATCCGCGCGGGTACGCCGCGCTTTTTGAATGACGATGGCGCCATGTTTTTTCAGCTGCCGTTTTTTCAGTACAAACCAGATTTGTGCGGCAATGAAAATAGACGAGTATGTCCCGGTAATCAACCCGACAATCAGCGCGATCGAGAAATTGCGGATCGATTCGCTGCCGAAAATGGCCAGGGCCACGGACGTCATCAGCACGGTCAAAACGGTATTGACCGACCGGGCCAGTGTCTGGCGGATCCCGGCATTGACAATATCATGAATTTCCTTCGCGGTTTTAATTTTCCGCCGCCGGTTTAAATTGTCGCGGATCCGGTCGAATGTGACAATCGAGTCGTTGATGGAATAACCGACAATCGTCAGGACCGCCGCAATGAATGTGACATCGACCTCAAGCCTTGTGATGCTGAAAAAGGCGATCATGAAAAAGGCGTCATGGAAGAGTGCGACGATGGAGGCAACCCCCATTCTCCATTCAAACCGGAAGGCCACGTAAATAATGATGCCGACTGCCGCCAACAGCAAAGAATACACGGCGCTTAAGGCCAACTCTTTCCCGACTGTCGGCGAAACGGAGCTGATGCTCGGGCTCTTCCCGTATTTTTCTGTAAAATACTGGTTGATTTGCGTGCTCTTCTCTTTATCGCTGAACGAGCCTTTCACCCGGATCACGGCATGATGCCGGTTGGTCCCCTGCATCACAATATCTTCCGATTTCAAATGCAGATGGTCAAGGTCGCGCTGAATCTCCTGCTGGCTGAGTGCTTGATTTGAACTGACTTCAATGCGCGTCCCACTCGAAAAATCAATGCTCAGATTCAATTTGAAAATAGACAGGAGAATAAACCCGCCAATGATCAGCACAGCTGAAATCGTAAAGAAAATGTTGCGGTGCTTGACAAAGTCGTACCAGTCAAATTTCGTTTTCAAATCATGCGTATCAATGTTTTCAGCAATATTGTGGATCGCCGATTTTTTCACGCCGAACCAGTGCGGCCGCTTTTTCAGAAAATTGCTGTTCACCCAGAGGCCGAGCAGCCATCTCGAGCCGTAAACCGCCGTCAGGAAGCTGAGCAGAATACTGATAATCAATGTTGTTGCAAAGCCTCTGATCGAGCTTGTCCCGAAATAAAAGAGGATGACCGCCGCAAGAATCGTCGTTAAGTTGGAATCAAAAATGGCCACGAACGATGACTTGTTCCCTGCCCGGAACGCGGATTTCACGCTTTTTCCGACGCGCAGTTCCTCTTTAATCCGCTCGTAGGTAATAATATTGGCATCGACCGCCATCCCGACCCCGAGAACAAGCGCAGCAATCCCGGGAAGCGTCAGAACCGCGCCCATTAAACGGTAAATGAGCAAAATCAGGAAAATATAAACGGACAGCGTAATACATGCGATAAAACCAGGAAAACGGTAGTAGCCGATCATAAAGAGAAAAATGGCTGCAACGCCGATTATCCCGGCAAGAATCGTGTCATGCAGCGCTTCCTGCCCGAAAGATGCGCCGACAGAGGTCGAATAGATTTCGTGCAGCTTCACCGGAAGCGCTCCTGCATTCAAGAGGTCTGCAAGATTGGACGCTTCTTTTACCGTAAAGTTCCCGGTAATTTCAACCTGGTCTGTGTTTAAAACAGAATTCACACTCGGATTGGACAAAAATTTTGGATTCTTCTTCGCCACTTCTTTTTTATAGGAATCGCCTTTTTGAAAGTCCATCCAGATGACAAGCTGGTTATTTGGTGCCATCGCCAGAATTTTTTTCGTGACGTCGGCAAACTTTTTCCGGCTCTTTAACTGCAGGACAACATCCGGTTTGCCGTTCTGGTCAAATGACTGTTTCGCTTTTCCCTGCACAAGGTCTGTCCCGTCCATCATCACTTTGTCATTGACGTCACGGAATGTCAGATTGGCAGTTGTCGAAAGCATCTTTCTCGCTTCGTTCTGGTCTTTCACGCCGGCAAGCTGGACGCGGATCCGGTTATTGCCTTCGACCGAGATCTGCGGTTCGCTGACGCCAAGCGCATTGATCCGCCGGTCCAATGCGGCAGCCGTATCCGCAAGCGCGGCTTTATCGATCTTCTGCCCTTTTTTGGCCGGTTCCACTTTGTAAAGCACTTCAAACCCGCCCCGTAAATCAAGGCCAAGGTTAATTTTTTTGACAATTTTATCCGTCGTTCCCCCTATTAATCCCGCAAACAGCAGGACAATGAGAAAGAAGGCAACGATGCGGCTCCTTTTCACCATTATGTACAGCCTCCTAGCGAATCAAAACATATCACATGCCAAAAAATGCATGCGCCCGTGAATCATTTCTATTATGATGCAGGGCAAAAAGCGTGTCAATTTTTCTTATTATTCCGTATGCAGCCGGTTTTGCTTATTTGCCCGCTTATTCTTCCGTCTTGTCCCCGTTAAAAAGCGCATCCAGCTCCTTTTCGTCCAGCTCTGCAAACCAGTTTGGCGAACGGTAAGCTTCCACGGTTTTAAAACTCATCAAATCGCCGGGCTTAACCGATAAAACGTCGGAAACAAGCGCATACATACGGACATGCGCCGGATCCGGATTTTTCCACACTTTCCGGATTAAATATTCCCAGACATCCCTCGCTTCAATCGCGCCGTAGCCAAAGACGGCCAGTTCTTCCGCCTTGCTTTTTACGGCAGGTTCAAGTTTTTTATAGTATTTTTCATAAGGATGGCGGTCCTTCACACGCTCTGCCCCTTTCCTTAGGCATTGATGTATTCTTGTCCATTACCGTGCATATACATCATTGTATAGGAAAATTGCGGATTTGAGAAGGCAGGTTAACAGAATGTCCAAGTTTTTAAGGGGAACGATTATATTGCTCGCCGCAGGCTTTGTAACAAGGGTGCTTGGTTTTATCAACCGGATTGTCATTGCCCGGTCGCTCGGGGAAACGGGTGTCGGGCTCCATCAGATGGCTTTTCCGACCTTAATGCTCGTCATTACGGTAACCCAGCTCGGACTGCCGGTCGCGATCTCGAAATGTATTGCCGAAGCAGACGCCGTCGGGGACAGGGCGAAAATTAAAAAAATTCTTGTCATCTCCCTAACGGTTACCATTTCGCTATCGGCCATTTTTACGCCCGGGCTGATTTTACTCGCGCCGTATCTGGCTGATCATTTATTCACAGATCCGCGCGTCTATTACCCGCTTGCCGCCATCACGCCGATTATCCCGATTGTGGCGGTTTCCGCTGTATTGCGCGGCTATTTCCAGGGGAAGCAAAACATGAAGCCTTATGCCGTCTCGCAGGTCATCGAGCAAAGTGTGCGGATTATGCTGATCGCATTTTTTGCCAATTTGCTTCTGCCGTACGGGATTGAATATGCGGCAGCAGGGGTGATGTTTGCATCGATATTGGGAGAACTGTCATCCCTTCTTTATATGTTTACGATGTTTAAACTGAAAAAGCAGATTCGCGTCCGCAAACATTTTTTCAAAGCCGTAAAATCGGGGAAAGACACGTTTTACGAACTGATGCGCGTGGCGGTTCCGACCGTCTGGAGCCGGCTGATCGGCAATCTCTCCTGGTTCCTCGAGCCGATTGTCGTCTCCCACTGCCTTGCTCTTGCCGGTGTCGCTTCACATCTTGCGACAAAACAGTACGGTTCTTTAACCGGCTTTGCGATGCCGTTGTTGATGCTCCCGTCTTTTGTCACGGTTTCCTTGTCAACCGCCCTTGTGCCCGCGATCAGCGAAGCAAATTCCCGGAAAAATGCCAGACTTGTTGAACACAGGCTCCAGCAGGCATTGCGTTTTTCCCTTTTAACTGGCGGCATCTCGGTTGTCATCCTGTATGTCTTTGCAGAACCGCTCATGCAGGCGATGTACGGGACGGCAAACGGGTCACAGTTTATCAAAATCATGGCGCCGTTTTTTATTTTCCAGGCATGCCAGGCGCCGCTCCAGGCTGCACTGCAGGCAATGGATCTGGCAAAAGCGGCGATGATCAACAGCATCATCGGGGCTGTCGTGAAACTGGGCACCATTTTTGTCCTTGCTTCCCGCCCGGAGTTCGGGATCAACGGCGCCGCGATCGGCATCATGGCGGGAATGGTGCTTGTAACATTTCTTCATTTTGCAACCGTTTTGAAAAAAATCCAGTTTACCCTGTATGTCCATGACTGGGCCAAGCTTCTGGCCGTTTCGGTCGTTTCCGGCGCGGTCGGGCACTGGTGGTTCACCGGTATGATGGCACAAGACGCATCTTTCCTGCGGCTTTTAGCGGGCATTTGTTTGACCGTGGCCGTCTATACGCTGCTGCTTATAATGACAAAATTGATCCGCCGGTCCGATCTCATGTATATTCCGATCCTCAAAAAATGGTTATAAAAAAGCAATAGGCCCTGCATGTTCCGGCCGGGCTTATTGCACATCATCCAGATCAATATAAAACGCGCCATCCTGATAACTGCAAAACGAAATCCGGGCGATATCCCCGTACCCTCTTTTTTGCAGCTCGCTGCGCAGCCACGCTTCGGTTTTGTTGCTTTTCTTTAAATTGCTTTGCTGGATCTTCCCTCCGACAATGAGCGGTTCCGTATAGGATGCCGGTTTGTTTTTATTTTTGTTTTTTTTCACCACCGACAGCTGCCCGGAAGTTTCCAAAATCGCAAATTCCACATCCGCAATATTATCAATATCTTTTGAACGGAGCTGCATTAAAAGGTCGTCAAAATTGTAACGCTGCCTGCGCATTTCCTTTTCATCGATTTTTCCTTTATTGATGAGAATGCTCGGCTTGCCGTCAATCAGTTTGCGGATCCGGCTGCTGCGGAGCGAGAAAAGTGCCAGCGCGATTTGGATGCCGAGCAGGACAACCATTGGCAAAAGGGTATTTACAACGGGCTCACTGTGATTTTCAATGGCGACGACCGCCATTTCCCCGATCATGATGAACACAACAAGATCCAAAACGTTTAGTTCGCCAATCTCCCTTTTTCCCATTAACCGGAAAATAACAAGAATGGCAACATACATGAGCAGTGTCCGAAAAAAAATAATCAATAAATTTTCCAACGCCAATCCCCCCGTTCGGTCAAGGTCAAAATCATGTTTAGTATGCTCAGCCTGCGAAAAAACTTTCTAAAAATCTTTTGCCCGGTTCTTTTTGCTGTTTCCAGGCATATGCTTGTACTGAGGAAAAAGCTTGTCAAAGGGGGAGAATGAAAATCGGAGCGCAAAAATACAGTATCGGCCTTGTTTACGGGCTGGGCGTCATTTTTGTCCTGCTTGCCATATCAAGCCTCGTGATTTCACTGATTCTGCGGTTTTCGGATATGACGGAGCATGCTTTGCATACGGCGGTCACGATGATTTCTTTTTTCAGTTTATTTCTCGGGGGGCTCGTCGGCGGCGGAAAAGGAAAAAAGAAAGGGTGGCTCCTCGGCAGTTTGACGGGGATCCTCTACACAGCGATTGTTTTTCTCGTCCAGTACCTTGGTTATGATGAACTCTTTACGGTGAAACAAGCCATTTACCATGCTTGCTATATTGTTGTCGCCGCAATGGGGGGCATTTTAGGGGTCAACCTCTTCTCAGGAAGGTCACGGGAATCCTGAAAAAAAGCGCCGCATTACACGGCGCTTTTTTTATTTCGTTTCTCCGGCATTTTTTTCTGCCACTGTTTTGTCTGCTTTCTGGCTTTCGACTTTTGCTTTTTTCGCTGCAACGGATTCCGTTACTTCACGGATCGCCGAGCGGTCAAACGTCAGCCGCGTGCCGTTATCGCATCTTAAGACGACTTTATTTTCATCAATCGAATCCACGGTTGCATGCAAGCCGCCGATGGTGACAATTTTGTCCCCTTTCGCCAGATTGCTCTGCATCTGCTGGATGTTTTTCTGCCTCTTTTGCTGTGGCCTGATGAGCAGGAAATAAAACAGGACAAACAGAATCACCAAAGGCAGTAACTGAGCCCACGCCATCTGAATCCTCCCTTCTTTAGTTGCTTGTATTAGAAATTTTTTGCATCCGGACGGTTAAATCCGTATTGCTCAAAAAATTCTTCCCTGAAATCAAGCAGCCGGTCTTCGCGGATCGCCTGCCTTACATTTTCCATTAATTTTAACAAAAAATATAAATTATGGTAAGTGGTCAGACGAATTCCGAAAGTTTCGCCACATTTAATCAAATGCCGGATGTAAGCGCGTGAATAGTGCCGACATGTATAACAGTTGCAATGCTCATCAAGCGGGCGGAAATCGCGGGCGTACTGCGCGTTTTTGACAACGAGCCGGCCGGCTGATGTCATCACCGTGCCGTTTCTTGCAATCCGGGTTGGCAGCACACAGTCAAACATGTCAATGCCGCGGATGGCGCCGTCAATCAAAGAATCGGGCGAACCGACCCCCATCAAGTAACGTGGCTTGTCCGCCGGAAGTAGCGGTGTTGTAAATTCGAGCATCCGGTTCATCACGTCCTTCGGCTCGCCAACGGACAGGCCGCCGATCGCATAGCCCGGAAACCCAAGCGAAACAAGGGCATTTGCGCTTTCAAGCCGCAAATCTTCATACGCTCCGCCCTGTACGATCCCGAATAATCCTTGCACATCCGGACGCCGATGCGCACGAAGACAGCGTTCCGCCCAGCGCGATGTCCTTTCCACCGACTGCTTCATATATTCATAAGAAGCAGGGTACGGCGGGCACTCATCGAATGCCATCATGATATCAGAACCAAGTGCATTCTGGATTTCCATTGATTTTTCCGGCGACAAAAACAGCTTGTCCCCGTTTAAATGGTTCCGAAAATGGACGCCCTCTTCCGTAATATCACGGATCTTGCTCAGGCTGAAGACCTGGAATCCGCCCGAATCGGTCAGGATCGCCTGGTCCCAGTTCATAAATTTGTGCAGCCCGCCTGCTTCTTTAACAATATCATGCCCGGGGCGCAGCCACAAATGATATGTATTGCTCAAAATGGTGCCGGCCCCCATTGTTTTTAATTCTTCCGGCGACATCGTCTTCACCGTGGCGAGCGTTCCGACCGGCATGAACATTGGGGTATCATAGGTGCCATGCGGCGTATGGAGTTTTCCAAGGCGGGCGCCCGTATGCTTTTCCGTTTTGATCAGTTCATAAGTAATGGCAGCCAAGTGATGCGCTCCTTCCACTATTTAATCAGCATCGCATCCCCGAAACTGAAGAAACGGTATTTTTCTTTTACCGCCGTCTCGTAGGCATGCAAAATATTTTCCCTTCCCGCCAATGCGCTTACCATCATAATAAGCGTCGACTTCGGCAGGTGGAAATTGGTGATCAGGGCATCAATTGCTTTATATTGATAGCCCGGATAAATGAAAATATCCGTCCAACCGCTTGAGGCGACGATTTTTCCGTCATGGGCGCTTGCCACCGTTTCAAGTGTGCGGGTGGAGGTGGTGCCAACAGAGACCACACGGCCGCCGTTTTCTTTTACTTCCGTAATCGTGCGGGCCGCTTCTTCTGATACCTGATAAAATTCCGCATGCATATCGTGGTTTTCAATATTTTCCTCATTGACGGGGCGGAAAGTGCCAAGGCCGACATGGAGCGTAATATAGACAATTTTCACGCCCATTGCCTCAATTTCTTTCAATAACGCTTCCGTAAAATGGAGCCCGGCAGTCGGCGCTGCGGCAGAACCCGGCTCTTTTGCATACACCGTCTGATAGCGGTCCTGGTCCTCGAGTTGTTCTTTAATATAGGGTGGCAGCGGCATTTTTCCGAGTTCATTCAGCACTTCGTAAAAAATTCCTTCGTACTGGAAATCCATTACCCGGCCGCCATGGTCCAGCTCCTCCGCACAAACGGCGGAAAGCTGCCCGTCGCCGAACCGGACAACCGTCCCTGTTTTCACACGTTTTGCCGGTTTGACAAGCGTTTCCCAGCGGTCTCCTTCGAGCTGTTTTAAAAGCAGCACTTCAATTTTTGCGCCTGTTTCGTCTTTTATGCCGAAAAGCCTTGCCGGCAGCACTTTTGTGTTGTTTAAGACAAGGCAGTCCCCCGGGCGCAAGTATTGTGTAATGTTTTTAAATACGCTGTGTTCAATTTCTCCTGTTTTTTTATCCAGTACCATCAGCCGACTGTCCGAACGATTTTTTAAAGGCGTTTGGGCAATCAGTTCTTCCGGCAGTTCATAATCAAATAAATCGAGTTTCATTGTTGTTTCCCCTTCATTTTGAATCCCATTTGCGGTTATTTGAACCGTCCAATGATATATAATAACACACTTAAGATCACGCTTAAAAGGATCGATGTTGCGATTGGAAAATAAAAGGTTGTGTTCCCTTTTTTAATGAGGATATCGCCCGGCAGCCGGCCGATTTTCGTAAACTGCATCAACAGGCCGATAGCAAAAAGAATCACGGCGATCGTCATCAGCACTTTTCCAAATCCGCTCATTCCGGTACCTCCATATGAAAATGTGCGTAGCAAAGCGGGGTCGCTACCCTGCCGCGCGGCGTGCGCTGCAAAAAGCCAATTTGCAGCAAATACGGCTCATATACATCTTCAATCGTTTCCCTTTCTTCCCCGATGCTGGCCGCAATCGTGTCGAGCCCGACAGGACCGCCCCGGAAGCGCTCTATGATCGCTTTTAACAGCTTATGATCAATATGGTCAAGCCCGCGTTTGTCAACTTGCAAAAGTTCAAGGGCATAATTGGCGATCTCAAGGGTGACCTTTCCGTCTCCTTTGACCTGGGCAAAGTCGCGCACCCTTCTTAACAGCCGGTTCGCAATCCGCGGCGTGCCCCGCGAACGCCTTGCAATTTCCGCTGCCCCCTCAGGCTCAATCGCCGTCTCGAGGATGCCGGCTGTCCGCAGCACAATTTCCGCCAGTTGCGCTTCGTTATAATATTCGAGCCGGCTGATCACCCCGAACCGGTCGCGCAGCGGTGCTGAAACCGAACCGGCCCTCGTCGTCGCCCCGATCAAGGTAAATGGGGGCAGGTCAAGGCGGATGGAGCGGGCACCCGATCCTTTGCCGATCACGATATCAAGGCAAAAGTCTTCCATTGCCGGGTACAGCACTTCTTCAATCGCTTTCGGCAGGCGGTGGATTTCGTCAATAAACAGTACTTCCCCCGGCTCAAGCGCGGTTAACACGCTGGCAAGATCGCCCGGCCGCTCGATGGCAGGCCCTGAAGTCGTCCGGATGTTCGCGCCCATTTCGTTTGCGATCACGGTGGCAAGCGTCGTTTTGCCAAGCCCCGGCGGACCATAAAGCAGCACGTGGTCAAGTGTTTCGCGCCGCCCTTTCGCCGCTTCAATAAACACGGCTAAATTATGCTTCACTTCATCCTGGCCGATATATTGCGCAAGGGTTTGCGGCCTGAGGCTCATTTCAAAGGAAACTTCCTGTTCATTTGCCTCGCCGGAAACTACGCGGTCTTCCATGCTCTCCCCTCCTCCATTATTTTACCATTGCTTTTAAAGCGAGTTTAATATATTCATCCGCAGAAAGCACTTCTTCCGGAAGTTTGGGCACCACTTTCGCGATTTCTTTTTCCGAATAGCCGAGCGCCGCCAAAGCGAGCATCGCTTCTTCGAGGTTTTGGTTGGTGGATGCAGGCACCGCTTTTTCCCCGCCTGCCTCGTCCGGCATCTCCGGCACGAGGCCTTGCAGCTTTCCTTTCAGATCAAGAATCATCTGCCTTGCCGTTTTTTTGCCGACACCGGGGAATTTGACAAGGAAAGATTCATTTTCATTCTCAATGGCGTCAACAACCTGCTGCGGCTGCCCGTACGCAAGAATGGCAAGCGCCCCTTTTGGCCCGATGCCGGAAACATTGAGCAGCTTTTGAAACAGCGCCCGTTCTTCCGCCGTTTCAAAACCGTAAAGCGCGATCAGATCTTCGCGCACATGCTGGTATGTAAAAATTTTTCGTTCTTGTCCGATGCTTTTTGAAAAAATATACGGGTTCGGCGCCAGCAGCCGGTAGCCGATCCCCCCGTTTTCCACGACAATGTAATCCGGGCTCACGGAATCAATGATGCCTTTAATATATTCGTACAACCTTCCCACACGCTCCTCAAAAACTTGCTATCCCATATTGTACCACAGAATGCAACCGTTTTGGGAACGAATGTCCGGTCCCTCCTTTTTTTCCGGCCGGATGATTCCTAAGGCTGGGCGCTTTTCCTGTTTCCATGGCGAAAGGAAACGCCTGCATCCGGAGACAGATCCGTGTCCGTGTGGCATACCGGGCTCACTTTTTTTCGAATACTCGCTGCCTCTTAACGACCTTCCCGGATTTCCAGCCGAAACCATCGTCCGGGTTTTAACGGCACGATTCTTTAGCCACAGTGCAGCCGGTTTAAAAACGGCATGGTCCCCTTTCCGCAGTGCACCGGTCTAAAACAGCATGGTCCTCTCTCGTAGTGCGCCGGTTTAAAAACAGCAAGGGCCCTCTCCACAGTGTAACCGGTTGGATACAGGGCTAACCGGCTTTGCTGCAAAAAAGTCACTTTCCGCACCCGGCCGGACCGGGTGCGGAAAGTGACTGGGACATTATCATTCGGCGTTATGGTAAACTTCCTGGACATCGTCATCGTCTTCCAGCCTGTCCAGCAATCGCTCCATCTTTTCTTTTTGCGCTTCATCCAAAGCAATTGTGTTTTGCGGCACCATGGTAATTTCTGCTCGGGCAAACGTAAAGCCTTGTTCCTCGAGGTTCTTCTTCACATCCATGAATTGCTCCGGATCTGTATAAATTTCAAACACTTCATCGCTCGTTTCCATTTCCTCGGCGCCTGCTTCAATCGCGGCAAGCAGCATTCCGTCTTCATCTATCTCGAGCCCTTCCCGCTCAATGACAAGATAGCCTTTGCGGTCAAACAGGAAAGACACGCATCCGTTTTCGCCGAGATTTCCGCCGTTGCGCGAAAACGCAACACGGACATTGGAAGCGGTCCGGTTTTTATTATCGGTTAAAGCCGTGACCATGACGGCAACGCCGCCCGGCCCGTACCCTTCATATGTGATTTCCTCGTAATGTTCGGCGTTTTGGCTGCCGCTTGCTTTCTCGATGGCGCGTTTAATATTGTCATTCGGCATATTGGCGGCCTTTGCCTTTTCAATGACTAGGCGGAGGCTTGAGTTCGCTTCCGGGTCAGGCCCGTTTTTCGCCGCTACATAAATTTCCTTTGCCAGTTTTTGAAAGATTTTTCCGCGCTTTGCATCTTGCGCATTTTTTCTGCCTTGAATATTTTTCCATTTGGAATGGCCGGACATGGCCATCACTCCTTTCTGACAGCGCTGATACAGTCCCCTATTACTATACCATACTCGCCCGAAAGGAGGATGAAAAGCATTATGCTGGCCGTAAGCGTCCAGGTTTTTCCGTTATGCTTGCAAACGCCTTTTTACTTCTTTTTGAAAGCGGGCGCGTTCCCCGAATTGCCCGATGGAAAGCAGGGAAAGATGCGGCCAGTACTGCTCTTTTTCTTTTTTGCCGCTTCCAACAAACCGGTTCCACTCTCTTAAAACATCCGTCGGGTAAAGGAGCGCCTCAAGAAAAGTTTCCCTGTCCGGCGCACCGTCCAGCATTCCCCACTTTTCAAGAGCAGCAAGCGACCATGAAGCAGCGGGCAAAACCCGGTTGCAAAACTGGAGATCATCGGTCCAGGCCGGGGCAAGGCGGGCAAGGTCAAAATCAATCAAATACAGTTCCCCGTTTTTCGCACGCAAAAAATTATGGTGGGCAACATCACCGTGCGTGATGCAATACGGCGGACGGTGAAGCAAATGCTGTTTTTTCTCAAGCCGGTTTAACGCCTCGGCTGCCCATCTTTCGTACGCGGCAAAATACGTTTCCGGCAAATACCGGACAATTTGTTCTTTGTTTTCCAGAAATGTCCGGTACCGCGCCTGCCATTTTCTCAGCTGGAAAAAGCGCGGAAATTCCATTTTTACGGCTTGCGGAAAGTGCGCGGTCTTTTCGTGATACTGTTTTAACAGGCGGAAAGCGGCGTGGATGTCTGCTTCCGTCCCGAAGGTAAAACCGGCCGGGTCTTCTTCAATGTATGCCATAAACCCAAAAGCTTTGCCTTGAAAGGGGCTGTCGTTGTCATCTTCCAGAAAACGGCAAGTTTGGGTGAAACCGCTTTTCCGCAGTTCCGATGTAAGCAGCATTTGCCGTTTAAGGCGCGTATCGGAACCATATTGCTTCATGATCACTTTCTTTGTCTTTGTTCCGATAAGCCATACCCGGTCACGCAACCTGCGCCAGTCAACAATCGGTTCCTGCAGTCTGTTTTCCGCATAAAGAAGGAGACGTTTGGTTTCGTCTCCCTCTTGTCTCCGGCCGCCCATTATTTTTCTTCTTCGCCGGAAGGATCCCGTTTTTCCTGCGGCTGGTCCGTTTTTTCGCCCCGGTCATATCCGAACGGGGCCTGCATCCCGTACGGTTCCTGCATGTCGTATGGTGGTTGCGACATCCCGTATGGCGGTTGCGGCATGCCACCAAATGGTTCCTGCATGCCGTACGGTTGCGGCGCCATCCCGTACGGTTCCTGCACGCCGCCGTAAGGTTGCTCCTGGCACCCGCATGGCTGCTGGTGCGGCGGATACGGGGCGTACTGCGGCATCGTTTGCGGCGGCATGTACTGCGGCATATAGGCGGAGCTTTCTGAAGCAGCGCCGTATAAAGGAGCCTGCTGCGCTCCCCATTGCGGCGCGGCGGCAGGATGTTGCGCAGAAACCCCCGCCTGCATACCGGGGCCATACGGATAAGGAGAAGACGAAGAGGATTCTTCTTCCCATTCATAACCTGGCATCACTTGCTGCCCCTCATGCCATGCCGGCTGCTGCTGCGGCATAAACCCTGCCGGCGCGGCCATCGCCGGTATTTGCGTGAACCCTGTTGGCGCGGCCATCGCCGGCATTTGCGGATAGGCCATTGGGTACGGCATCGGATATGGGACTTGCGGATATGGCATGCTGTAAGGAGGCGGGAAAAATCCGGCGTGCATGTCCCCTCCCCCGCAGCCGCAATCGTATACCGGCATCACGGGCGGACACGGATTATACGGTACATACATTTCCGGGCACTCTTCCTTTACCGGCATGGTGTAGTGCACGCTTTCCGACGATTCGCTTTCATGGTGCTTCGGCGGCGGTGCAGCTGTATGGGTTTCGATTTCAGCCATATTGGTCACATAGTAATTATGGATGTCAATTTCAGGAATGACCGGTTGCGGCATCACCGGCTTATAAATCGTTTCTTTTTTTTCAACCACTTTTTCTTTCACCTGTGTTTCTTTCGGTGCTGGCGCTTTTGGCACCTCTTTTGGTACCGGCATTTCTTTTGCGACGGGCATCTTGGCCTCAGGCATTTGCTCGTACGGATGGGTCACGAGCGGCATTTCTTTTGCACCCGCGTGGCCCGTATAACCTGCATGGCCTGTATGTGTCTCTTTTTTTACCATGCCGCCCGTTGTCGGAACTTTAATTTTCATGCCGGGCATAATCATTTCCGGATTGGATAATTGCGCATTCAATTTTTTCAATTCGTCAAAATCGGCGCCGTATTTTTTGGCGATTTTCCAGAGCGTATCGCCTTTTTGCACGATATGGATTTTCACACATTTCCCCTCCTCAAGGCTTAAGTCCATACATTCTATGTGGTGCCGGGCAAAATGCGATTGATTTTACATAAAAACTTATGAACGTCCCGCGTCCTTTATGCCCTTTAAAGGGTTGATTCTTTCATCCCGGCGCCTTCGTATGATAAAATCCGAATGAGGCCGAATGAATGGGGGGAAACGCTGTTGGCAGAGAAGAAAAAAATTCTTGGGGATGAAAGGCGGCATTTGATCCTCGAATGGCTGCAGAATAGCCGGGAGCCGATTACGGGCGGGGAACTGGCAAAAAGGACAAATGTGAGCCGACAGATTATAGTAAATGATATTACGCTCCTGAAAGCGAAAAACGAACCGATCCTGGCAACGAGCCAGGGATATTTGTACATACACCCCGCCGGTGCGGAAAACAAAGTGGAGAAAACGCTTGTTTGTATGCATAGTCGCGAACAGGTCACAGATGAGCTGAATTTGCTCGTGGACCACGGGGTGACCGTAAAAGATGTCAAGGTGGAGCATCCGGTATACGGCGATCTGACCGCCTCGATCATGGTCTCCACCCGCGCAGAAGTGGCCCGGTTTATCCGCCAAATTGAAGAAACAAATGCCAGCTACTTATCCGAATTAACAGGCGGCATCCACTTGCATACGGTGGAAGCCGCAAGCGGGCGGCAGGTTGAAGAAGCGGAACAGGCGCTGAAAGAAGCTGGCATTTTATTTGCAGAAAATGAAAAAGAGCTGCCCTAAACATAAAGGACAGCTCTTTTTCATCACCCATCCGGCCTAAAAACCTGGGTTTAAAGCTTGTTTTGCAAAAAAAAAATAAGCCCGGGTTCCAGCCGGGCTTATCCTAACATTCTTGAAGAAGCGATCATCATTTATCCGCCATATACCTATAATAGGTCCCGAGTTCTTTCACGGTGCAGCCGAGCGCGTGGATTTCCTCAAGCGAAAAGCGGACGAGCTTTTCTTCTAAGGAGTGGTTCAGGTCAATCATAAAAAAGTAGTTTCCAAGCCCCGTCTTTAACGGCCGCGATTCAAGCTTGCTCAAGTTAATCTTTCGCCAGGCAAAGGCAGACAACACCTGGTGCAGTGATCCGGCCTTGTCCGTCGGCAATGTGACCATGATCGTCGATTTCAGGAAATCAGGCGTTTTTTCGATATGAAGCTCCTCATTTGAAAGGACAATGAATCTCGTATGGTTAAACGGATAATCATGGATTGCACGCCTGACAATTTCAAGACCGTACAGTTCCGCTGCCATTTCGTTGGCGATCGCCCCCCATTTCAGTTCCGGGTGTTCGCTTACATATTTCGCAGCAGCGGCCGTAGAGCCCATTGCTTCCACTTCCGCATGCCGGAATTCCCGGCGCAGAAACTGGTGGCACTGCGCAAGCGCATGGGAATGGGAAATGATTTTTTCCGTTTCCCGCCAGGCGCCGGCATTTGCAGGATGAACCATAAAATGCTGCTCGATCGGCACAATGATTTCCGCGCGTATCGGCGGCAGTTCTTCATGATACAAGTAATCGACCGTTAAATTTACCGAACCTTCCAGGGCGTTTTCAAGCGGAACAACCGCCATATCCACCTGTTTTGTCTTCACGGCTTCTAGACATTCCGGAATCGTCCGATACGCAACCCGGCTGGCCTCCGGGAACACTGACTGGACCGCGATATCGGTAAACGTCGCTTCCGGCCCGAAAAAAGCTGCTTTCATTTCCTCTCCCCCGCCGGCCGGAGTTCTAGGCTCCGGACCCTAATATTTCTACTTTATTGACAAACTCAAATGCCTGCAGTTCTTCCAGCAGATCATTTAAACTCCTGTTGATCCCGGACACATTCAGCGAAACAGTGACATTTGCCCGCCCCTGTATCGGAATCGTCTGGTGAATCGTTAAAATATTGCATGAGTAAGATGCAATAATCCTTAAAATTTCGGATAATGTCCCGGACCGGTCTTCCAAATAAAAAAACAAGGTCACAATTTTTTCTTTTACAACCGAATGGAACGGAAAAACGGTATCGCGGTATTTATAAAAAGCGCTGCGGCTTAAGCCCGCTTTTTTCGCCGCGTCCCCGACCGATACCGCTTGTCCCCTTTCCAGCAGTTCTTTCGCCTGAAGTGTTTTGATCATCGCTTCCGGCAAAACATCCTCACGCACCAAGATAAACTTATGCTCTGCTTTCTTTTCCAAAGTGCCCTTTCCTCCACTCGGGAGCCGGGATTCCCCGGCCCAGCACGGTTAATCTACAAATTCAAACTCAAAATCCAAAAGGCGGACGGTATCGCCGTTTTTCGCGCCGCGTGCACGGAGCGCGTCATCAATGCCCATTCCGCGCAGCTGGCGGGCAAATCTCCGGACAGACTCGTCATGGCTGAAATTTGTCATTTTAAACAGCTTCTCGACTTTTTCCCCGTGGATGACGAAGCTGCCGTCCGGATCGCGTGTAATGGTAAAATCGGCCTTTTCTTTTTCATGCTTGTACAATACACGGGACGGTTCCGCATCCGGTTCTTCGCCAGCATGAAGCGGGAAGGCAGGTGTTTCATCGAGCAGATCGGCAATCGCAAACAAAACATCCCTTAATCCTTTGCGCGTCACCGCGGAAATCGGGAAGACGCGTGCGACATCGCCCAGCTTCTCTTTAAACGCCGCCAGATTTTCTTCCGCGCCCGGAAGGTCCATTTTATTGGCAATAATGAGCTGCGGGCGCTCAGAAAGGCGTTCATGATAAGCTTTCAGTTCTTTGTTGATCGTCAAATAATCTTCATACGGGTCGCGCCCTTCCACCGCCGCCATGTCAATGACGTGGACGATCAACCGCGTCCGTTCGATATGGCGCAAAAACTGGTGGCCGAGCCCGACGCCTTCGTGCGCGCCTTCGATCAGCCCCGGCAGATCGGCCATGACAAAACTTCTGCCGTCCTCCGTTTCGACTACACCGAGATTCGGCACAAGCGTCGTAAAATGGTATTCCGCAATTTTCGGGCGTGCCGAAGAGATAACGGAAAGCAAGGTTGATTTCCCGACGCTCGGAAAACCAACAAGGCCGACATCAGCAAGCAGTTTTAATTCAAGAACAATATAACGTTCCTGGCCCGGTTCGCCGTTTTCGGCAATTTCCGGAGCGGGATTGGCCGGTGTCGCAAAGCGGATATTGCCCCTGCCGCCGCGCCCGCCTTTGGCAATCACTGCCCGTTCCCCGTGGCGCGTTAAATCGGCAATCGTTTGTTTTGTATCATCATCAATGACGACCGTTCCCGGCGGCACCTTGACAATCATGTCTTTCGCCCCGCGGCCGTGTTTTCCTTTGCTCATGCCGTTTTCGCCATGGTCCGCTTTAAAATGGCGCTTGTAGCGGAAATCCATGAGCGTCCGCAACCCTTCATCGACTTCAAAAATGACATCGCCACCGCGGCCGCCGTCCCCGCCGGCAGGGCCGCCCATCGGCACATATTTCTCGCGGCGGAATGCGACCATCCCGTTGCCGCCGTCCCCGCCTTTCACATAAATTTTCACCTGGTCCACAAACATAAAAGATAAAACCACCTTTGCAATTGCTGTATCGTTAGGCTTTCGGAAAAATGATTTCAACCGGGAAAGCGGATGCCGGGTATGCGTGGATCACGTTCATCCCCGGACAATCGTTTTCCAGAAACCCGGCAAGCAGTCCGTACTTTTTTATTGTACCGCTAAACTCGAAAAAGAAACGGGCGCCGGATGGCAAAGTGCTGACCGACAAAGATAACCGGTTGTCTCCGTTTGGATCGACTGCTTCTTCAACGATAGCGAAAAAATTCTTCATCCAGCCGGTCAGCTCCCCGTCGTCCGGTAGCACATTCCGGTCCACATCCAATATTTCGTATGCAATCTGCACCGTGTGCCCTTCCCAGTTATATGTAAGCAAAAGCTCGGCAAATTCCGGCAGATGCAAATTTGATAATTTTGACTCCTGCTGCGCTTCCCGGATAATGTCTTCCACAATATTTTTGACCTTTTCCATTTTGTTCAAGCTGGCGTATCCTTTGATCAGCTGCACCTTGTTCAGCCAGTCATGCCTGGCGTGGCGAAGCACGTCAACCGTCGTCCATTCCCGCATTTTCATAGCTCCCGTTCTCCGAAATAGGTTATGTTTAAGTATAGCAAAAATTGCCTCACGTTGCACGGGACGCGAATGATAGCGGCATGTGCCCGGCACTCGCCAGAAGAAAGCGGCCACACGTTTGTACGTTTTTCAGAACGGGAGAGGTGTATCGGAAAATGCAAAAGCCCCGGGCCGCGAATATCGCAGCCCGGGGCTTAATGGGTTAGGCTTCTTGTGCCACCGGATATACGCTCACTTTTTTCTTGTCGCGGCCGAGTCGTTCAAAACGCACAACGCCGTCAACTTTCGCAAACAAAGTGTCGTCACCCCCGCGGCCGACGTTTTCGCCCGGAAAGACTTTCGTCCCGCGCTGGCGGTAAAGGATCGAGCCGCCTGTTACGAACTGACCGTCCGCACGTTTTGCACCGAGGCGTTTTGCGATCGAGTCACGACCGTTTTTTGTGGAGCCGACCCCTTTTTTGGAAGCGAAAAACTGAAGATCTAATTTCAACATGATGCTCACCTCCTATTCAAAGGTTATATGGATAAATTCGCCGTATTCCCGTTCTATCGTCTCGAGGGATACAACCATGCCTTCAAGCAGAATCTGCACTTTTGTCGCCTGTTCTTCCGAAAGATGCGAAGGGATTTTACATTTCAAAAGGCCGCTTTCGGACTGGCGGATTTCGGGTTCAACCCCCGCCACTTCCATAATGGCGTTCACCGTCCCGAAAGAAACAGCGGAAGCGCCGGCACAGACAATGTCCTGGCCGTATTCGGCAAATTCGGCATGGCCGCTCATTTCAAAAGACGAGATGTTCCCATTCTTTTTGCGTTTGATGCGGACCCGGATCATGCCGCGTGCACCTTACGCATTGATTTTTTCAATGACCACTTTTGTGTACGGCTGACGGTGGCCTTGTTTTTTGTGGTAATTTTTCTTCGCTTTATATTTGAACACAACGATTTTTTTCGCACGGCCGTGTTTTTCCACTTTACCCGTAACCGTAGCGCCTTCAACAACAGGGCTGCCGACTTTTACCGATTCGCCGCCGACAAAAAGAACGCGGTCAAATGTAACCGATTCGCCTTCTGCTGCATCGAGTTTTTCAATATATACAGCTTGGCCTTCTTCTACTTTGATTTGTTTCCCGCCGGTTTCAATAATTGCGTACATCACTGCACCTCCTTAAGACTCAGACTCGCCAAAGACAGGCGTTTTACGAAATGTAAAAACTTGCAAAGCCTGTTCCTGAGCGGTTGTAGCACAGGGCGCTACAAACATAACATACTGATGGTAACACACACTTTTTCCTTTGTCAATTGGGATCTTTGCCTTTTGCGGCAAGGCCGGCTGCCGTTCCGAACTGCCGGATGGCATAAAATGGATGCGGATCGCGAGTGATGTGAAAAATGAGTTTCATGCCGAGCAGGTTTTCCAGCCGCTTTAAGTGTACGTCCGTTTCCCCGCAAAAACAGTCCTTCACATCTTGCGTGCATTCAATCAAGACGGCTTCGTAATCCGCGTACGGCGCTTCCCACAGCTCGCGTTCGAGGCGGAAAGCAAGCGTCTCGGGGCTTTCGATTTTGCCGCTGCCCCCGCAGACCGGGCAAACGGAAAGCAGTGCCTCGGGAAGCGATTTGCGCGTTTTCTTGCGCGTCATTTGTAAAATGCCAAGCTCCGTAAAACCGGTGATGCGGGTTTGTTTCTCGTCATTTTCCAGTTCTTTTTCAAGCACCGCCCTCACTTGTGCGCGCTGTTCATCGCGCTGCATATCGATAAAATCGACGAGAATGATGCCGCCGTAATCGCGCAGTTTCAGCTGGCGGCCGATTTCTTTCGCCGCAAGCAGATTCGTTTTCAGCACCGTTTCGGCCTGATCCGTTGTGCCCGTATATTTTCCGGTATTCACATCAATAATGGTGAGCGCTTCTGTTTCGTCGATGACAAGATAGGCGCCGTTTTCAAGCCAGACCACTCTTTTCAAGGCATCCTCAAGCGTCCGGTCGATACGGTAGCGGGTAAAAATATTCTGTTTTCCGCTGTAGAGCTCAAACGACCAGTCCAGTTCCGGCCGGCCCGCAAGCAATGCTTTCAGGCGGGCAAGTGCCTCCGCATCATCCACGATCACCGTGCCGCTTTTTAAGCGGACAAGTTCGCGGAAAATTTCCGCTTCCACCGTGCTTTTTTCGTGCAGAACAGCCGGCGCTTTCAGTTGTGCCGCCTTTTCGAGCAGGCATTTGTACCGAAGCCTGAGGCATTTTAGTTCATCGCGCCACCCGTCCCCACCGGCATGGATGGCTGCGGTCCGGACAATGATCCCTTCCTGCGGTTCAAGCGCTTTGCGGACCCTTTTCCGCCACCTGTTTCGGTCTGCATCATCCGCTTTTTTGGAAACAGCCGTGTACTTTCCTTCTGGCAGATACACAATCTGTTCTCCTGAAAGCTCAATGATGCCGGTCAAAAGCGGCCCTTTTTGCCCTGTTTCATCTTTTTTCACCTGGACCATGACCGTCTGCCCGGGCGAAAGATAAGCTGAAATCGTTGGATTCGAATTTTTGCTGTTCGCAAAAGCAGGGAGCCGGCTGATATGCAAGTAACCGTGCCGGATGCCGCCGATATCAATAAACGCGGCATTGATTCCGGGTTTGACGTCTGCCACCTTGCCGAGATAAATATTCCCGACTTTTGCTGCATCGCCCGGCTGCCGGATGCGGATGGCAGATACTTTGCCGTTTTCGATGACCGCATATCGTTTTTCCCTTGTTTTCACATTGATGATGATTGATCTGTCCAAAAAATTCCACCACACTGTCTTCGCTTTCAGCCGCTTTAATTGCGGCTTCCATCAATAACTATACAGGATATCGCTTACTTTCGCATTGGTTTGCTTCTCGGAAAAAAAGGCATGAAGGAGTTCATTTTCATCAAGCTTCCCGACTTCCACCCCGTTTTTAAGGACAATGAGCGGATGTTTGCGTCCCCGTTTAAAGCTTTCGAGCACTTCATACAAGTATGCGCCCGCATCCACCTCGATCGTTTCCAGATGACGGAGCGGATCCCTTTTTCCGTAATACCGTTCAAGCAGGAAACGGATAAAAACAAAGTAAAGCTGTTTCCATTCTTTCCAAAGGGCGGCATATAAATAAACGGCGATCGCCCAGACGTTCAAATTTGCCGGCGCATTCAGCAGGGCGGCCGCATGAAAAAGGAGCAGCACGATAAACGAACAGCAAATCGTCATCCGGAATGCGCGCAAAAAAGGATAAACCGTGGAAAACGCCATATTCAGCAATTTCCCGCCGTCAAGCGGCCAAATCGGGAGCAAATTAAAAAAAAGAATGGCCCGGTTCCACTCCCCGATTTGCGTATACATCTGTCCGGGCAAGACATCGAAGCGGAACAACAAATACGCGAAAACGGCGATCCAAACATGCTGGAGGGGGCCTGAGAGTGTCACGATCAGTTCTTCTTTCAGCGGGCGGTTTCCGTGTTCCTCTGTTTCAGCGACGCCGCCAAACGGCAAAATGGCGATTTTTTTAACCCGCCATGAAAAATATTGCGCCGCAACCGCGTGCCCCATTTCGTGAATGAAAATGATCGCAAACAGCAGGATGAGATCTTGGAAACGGGCGGTAACAGCAGCAATGGCAGCCACGAGCCAGAAAAGGGGATGGATTTTGATTTTTTTCAGAAGCCAAAACCGCTCACTCAAATTTAATCACCTGGATCGGATCGATAAAACCGCCGTCTTTTTTAAGCGCAAAATAAAATTCCCCTTTTTCCCCGCTGCTTCGCGCCGTGCCGACCTTTTCGCCCATCTTGAGGCTGTCATACTGGCCCACATCGATTTTGCTGAGGTTTGCGTACCATGTTTCCGTTGAATCGGCATGCTGGATAATAACGGTATTGCCGAGTTTTGGCTTTTTCCCGGCAAAAATGACCGTCCCGCCGCTCATCGCTTTCACGCTTGCGCCCGGCTTTGTTTCAATCGTAACCCCTCTTCCATCAGCAGAAAAACGGGTCAGAATTTTTCCCGATACCGGCATGGCATATTGCGAATCTTCATTGGAAGCAGCGGTTTCCGTTTTTGACGATTTTTCCGGGAAGAGCGCAACCGGCTTGCCAAACTTTTTTTCATACCAGGCGGCTGCTTTTGCAAATTGAAATTCGGACGCCATTACCTGTTTGACGGCGGCTTTCGGTTTGTCAAATTCCGGACGTTCCGATTTAAACAGAATCGCCACAACGAGGACAAGACAGGCAGAAGCCAGAATTTTAAACAGCATCGTTTCTTTTTTAAAAAGCGGATGCGGCGTTTTGCCCGGCGGTTCATATACATGTGTGCCCTCATCTTTGATCAGGCTCGCATAGACCGTTTCTTTGCCGTTATAAGCCTGCTTGATCGTTTTTCTCCGCTTCGCCATTTGTCTCCGGATTTCATCGGCGCGGTTTCCCAATCGATTCACCCCTTCTGTACAGGCATTCGTTTATTACCAATGTATGACCTGTCCAAAGCGGTTAGAACCGGGAACAAAACAAGCCGCCCTGATCGTTTGGAAAAACGTTCAGAAACGGCTCTGCTATTAAGAAGATTTCGAACTGAATAATTTTTTAAAGCGCGCAAACATGCCGGGTTTCTGGTCTTCAAGCGGCATTAAAGGCACCGTTTCCCCCAAAATCCGGCGGGCAATATTCCGGTAGGCAAGGGAGGCGCGGTTCGTCGGATGGAGCGCAATCGGTTCACCCTGGTTCGAAGCGCGGATCACTTCTTCATCATCGGCTACAATCCCGATCAAATCGATTGATAAATGGCTTGTCACTTCATCGATGTCCAGCATGTCCCCGCTTTTCATCATATGGCTCCGGATCCGGTTGATGATCAGTTTCGGCGGCTCGATATGTTCTTCCTTTTCCAAAAGCCCGATGATCCGGTCGGCATCCCTTACCGCCGAGATTTCCGGTGTTGTCACAACAATCGCCTGGTCAGCGCCCGCCACTGCATTTTTATATCCCTGTTCAATGCCGGCCGGGCAGTCAATCAGAATATAATCGTAATCCTGTTTTAACCCGTGGATCAATTGTTTCATCTGTTCCGGCGTGACGGCGGATTTGTCGCTTGTCTGGGCAGCCGGCAGCAAAAAGAGCTTGTCATCGAAACGCTTGTCCTTTACGATTGCCTGGTGGATTTTACAGCGGCCTTCTACGACATCGACTAGATCGTAGATAATCCGGTTTTCAAGCCCCAACAGGACGTCAAGATTGCGGAGCCCGATGTCTGTATCGACAAGACAGACTTTCTTTCCGAGAAGCGCGAGCGCAGTCCCGAGGTTTGCCGATGTCGTCGTTTTGCCGACGCCGCCTTTTCCGGATGTAATGACAATCGCTTCACCCATATGAGAACCCTCCTTTTAATCTTGTCATATTCGGCCGCAAAGTTTTCAACACTTGCAATTTATCAATGATAATATGGTCCGATTCATCTATGTAAGCACATTCCATCTCATGCCGGTCTTCTTCCCCGTAATCATCAGGTGCCCGGTTCAGGCAATCGGCAATCCGGATTTGGGACGGAACCATATTGGAAGCGACAACAACGGCGTCCCTTCTCCCGCTGTAGCCGGCGTGCGCAATGCCGCGGAGGTTTCCCATGATAAAAATATTGCCGTTTGCAATCACGGTTCCGCCCGGATTGACATTGCCGACAAGCAAAAGATCGCCTTCCGCCTTTAACACCTGACCGGACCGGACGATGGTGGTAACAGGCACAATTTCATTTTCCACTTTTTCGCGCGCAGCCGCTTCTTTTGTGATGACATTGCTGATGATTTCATCGACAACAAGGTTCCGCCGGGCACGCACAAGGCTTTTGATCTCTTCTTCCTGCGCTGGCGTCAAATAGCGGTTGCCAAGCTGAATTTTGACGGCAAGGATCGGGCTGTTTTCCTCCTCATCGACAGCCTGGGCCAGTAATTTTTGTTCTAATTCCGCCTTTAAAGCTTGATAGGAGCATTGGTCGTTTAAATGCAGCACAATTCCGTCTTTCGTCCCTTTTATGGTTACATTTTGCGTTTTCTTCATTTCAAACTGCTCACCTCAACGGCTCAATAAATAACGACACATCCGAAATGGCTTTCAGACGGCGTTTTGCGGCCCGGCACGCAGGAATAAGCCTCCGTGCGTGCGGTTCCGGCTGGTTTCGGCCCGCAAACCCTTTTGCTTTTTCCATTCCCCCTTGTCCGGATCATTCGACAAAAAGGCGGAAAATCCTTCTTTCCCATTTTAACAGATTTTCTCCCCGCCGGTTATTCCTTTTCTTCTTCCCTTGCACGCCGCTTTAAAAAATTCCCCATCGGATACCATGCCAAAATAAAAAAAGCGGCATTTAAAATCAAAGTCGGCCAAAGCCTGAGCAAGAGAAAATCGTCAAATCCCATCACCTGCGGATTAATTAAAGCATTGATGCCATAGACCAAAAATTCGACAATCGCCATGTTCAAGACTGCCACAAGCGTGCCGGTGAAAATATTGGATTGGAGGATCCTGTCCATTTTTTCTGTCAGGTAAACCGCAAGCGGATAGAAAAACAGATAAACGCCCAGAATGCCCGTATAAAAAGCATCAAACAGCATGCCGAATACAAAGGCATAAATGATGGAGAGCCTTTTTCGGTAATGCATCCCCATTAAAATCAGCATAACAAGCAGAAAATGGGGAACAATGGTAAATTTTCCGCCAAAAGAACGGGCAGCAAAAAATTGGGCAAATAAACTTTCAGCAATATAGCACAGGCTTAAAATCAGAGGGAGCACGATCCGTTTCATCACTGCTCTCCTCCTGCGCTGCCTAGGTTCACTGCTTTCCGGTTGATGACGAGCACTTCGCGGACATCATAAAAATTGGCTGCCGGCTTCACATAAGCGGTTTGCGTCAGCCCGTTTTCATCCGGGGTCACTTTTTCAATGTCACCAATCAGAAGCCCGCTCGGAAACATGCCGCTTAAACCGGATGTTACGACATGATCGCCTTTTTTGACTTTGATATTAAAATCAAGCTGTTTCAAAAGCAGCATTTTTGCTTTTTTGTCGTATCCTTCGATTAAACCGTAAGCGTCTTTTTTGGCATTTTGCACTTTGGCGGATACGCGGTTCGTTTCATCGGGCGAGCTCAAAAGTTCGACGGTTGAATAAAATTTGTCGACCTGCGTAACTTTTCCGAGGAAACCACCTGAAGTGACGACAGCCATGTTTTTGGTAACGCCGTTGACTTCGCCTTTATCAATCACCACTTGCTCGTACCAATTATCCGGGTTGCGTGCAATGACCTGGGCCTGAATGGACTCTGAATCTCCAAGACTGTTTTTTTCCTTTATAATAGATCTCAAATTTTCATTTTCTTTTTTCAGTTCATGATTTTGCGCTTCCAAGCTTGTCAGCTGTTCCAAATGGGATTTCAGTTTTTTGTTTTCGGTATATGTATTTTTTAAGTCCTCGATATTGTCAAAAAAACCGGCAAGGGCATTGGCGGGTTTGGCAATGACGGACTGGCCGAGCCCGACGATATCGCGCACAAACTGTTCCGGTTTTGAAATCCGGTCGCGTTCCCTAATGGAAAATCCGATCATGGCGACAAGCAGAATGACACTGATTAAAAGGACGATCAATCGTTTATTCAAAAAAAACTGTGGCATAAAATCCACTCCTATAACACTTTGTTCCGGCCATTCCCGGATTGAAAACCATTCTCCCGCCAGGAAAAGCCGGCAGGAGAATGCGTGAACAGGACACTAGCATGCCCTATTTAGAATTTTTTGCTTTGTTTTTAAACAGTTCGATATTTTCGAGCGCGCTGCCTGTTCCGATTGCTACGCAGTCGAGCGGGTTTTCAGCAATCAGCACCGGCATTTCGGTTTCTTTGCTGATGACATGGTCGAGGTTGCGCAACAGGGCGCCCCCACCTGTCAGGACGATGCCGCGATCCATAATATCGGCTGCCAGTTCAGGCGGTGTCTGCTCAAGCGTGTATTTGACCGCATCGACAATGGCATACACCGTATCGTGGAGCGCATCGGCCACCTCATCCGCGGTAATCGTGATCGTCTTCGGCAAACCGGTCAGCAAATCCCGGCCCCTGATATCCATCGGTTCGATCCCCTCCGGCTCGCCTGCTGAACCAATTTCCATTTTAATTTGTTCTGCGGTCCGGTCCCCGATTAAAAGATTATAATTTTTGCGGATATAACTGATGATCGCTTCGTCCATTTCATCCCCGGCCACCCGGATCGACTGGCTTGTCACAATTCCGCCCAGCGAAATAATCGCCACTTCCGTTGTGCCGCCGCCGATATCAACAACCATGCTTCCGGTCGGCTCCCAGACAGGCAGCCCGGCACCGATCGCAGCCGCAAAAGGCTCTTCAATCGTAAAAGCATCCCGTGCCCCGGCCTGGCGGGTTGCATCAATCACCGCGCGCTCTTCCACCGCAGTAATGCCGGAAGGGACGCAGACCATGACATACGGATTTTTTGAAAAAAAGCCTTTTTTATTTGTGGCCTGCTGAATATAATATTTCATCATCGCCGCCGTCGTTTCATAATCCGCAATCACGCCGTCTTTCATCGGCCGCGTTGCCACGATGTTTCCCGGCGTCCTGCCGATCATTTTTTTCGCGGCATCCCCGACTGCGACAATCTGTTTCGTATCCGTCTGGATGGCCACAACGGAAGGTTCCCGCACCACAATTCCTTTCCCTTTTATAAAAACCAATGTATTGGCTGTCCCAAGATCAATCCCCAGGTCTTTACTTCCGAACATGGATGTATCTCCCTTTCTACACGATAAATTTTCATCACCAGTTGGTGCCATACTTTTGCTTATTTATGGATGTCACTTTAAATCTACATCCGGAATTCAGGTATTTCCGGCGCAGTGCCGGCCGTAAAAATCATACGATTTATTATATCGTAACCATAAAAAAATTCAAAGCCTTACAAATACCCTTTTTGTCTCAGACTCACAAATTTTTTCTCACCGATGATCAAATGGTCAAGAATCTCAATCCCCATTATTTTACCACATTCGGCAAGCCGTTTGGTAACTGCGATATCTTCTTTGGAAGGAGAAGGGTCCCCGGATGGATGGTTATGGAAACAAATAATGGAAGCAGCTGAACGCCTGAGCGCTTCTTTGAACACTTCGCGTGGATGGACGATCGAGGCATTTAAGCTTCCGATGAAAATCGTCTGCTGGTGGATCACCTGGTTTTTAATATTTAAATAGAGGCAGACAAAATGCTCCTGGGACAAAAAACGCATATCATTCATGACATAATTGGCCCCGTCTTGCGGCGTGCGGATTACATAACGCGCATCGTGCTGCAAATTGGCGATCCTTCTGCCGAGTTCAATCGCGGCCAGAATCTGAACCGCTTTTGCTGTGCCGATGCCTTTAATGGCCGTCATTTCCTCAAGGGAAGCGTCTTTTAAAAACCGCAAGCCTTCAAAATGGCGGATCAGCCTGTTGGCAAGCTCGAGCACCGATTCTTCTTTCGTGCCGGTACGGAGTAAAATGGCAAGCAGTTCCTGATTGGAGAGGCTCTCCGCTCCTGTGCGGATCAGCCGTTCACGTGGGCGGTCTTCTGCAGGAAAATCTTTGATCAGCATTTTTTCCAAATAAATTCCTCCTTTTCTGGTGCAGGAGGCGGGGGAATCAAACCAATGGTCTTTGGTATGGGAGATACAATTGTATCGTACCAAAAAACGGGCCGTGAAACAACTGCAAATTCAACCTTTTCAGACGAAAAATAATGCCATGCGGGCGCATGCCTTTGTCCGGCATCACAGCCTTTCAGCCGGAAGCCCGCATTTGGTTTCAATGCCCACTGTAGACCTTTACGTAGTCCAGCAGGTTTTGTTCGGCATTCGTTAAATCCTGCCGATTGCCGCTTTTTTGATAAGCAACGAGCGATTCATACGCGGCCGTTTCGTATTTTTTCAGCCGGCCGAGCGTTTCCTGCCTGACTTTTGCCAGCTTTTTGACGTTTCCGGCTGCTGTTTCGGCTGTCTTCATGCCGTCCGGTGAAACCCGCCCGTTCTGGACAGCGGCGGCCGTTTCTTTTGCCAGTTTTTGAAAAAGCGGAACCGTTTCCCGGACAAAAATTTGCTCATCCTTTGTCGTCGTTTGGACCTTTTTGCTGGAAAAACTGATCTCTTTTGCATACAGTTCGACGCCTTTATCTTTCCAGGCAGTTTCCATTTTTTTGGCTGTGCCGAGGCTGTCGGCCACACCTGCAAAAATATAGCGCTGCCCGTCCATCGAAAGCTGCATTGACGGGACCTTTTTCGAGGCAAGTTCGCGTGACACTTTAGAGGCGGCGCCTTCCGTGCTGAACACCCCTGCCTGGATGATGCCGATGCTTAACGCCGGAAGCTGGGCCTCTTGCTGCGCTGTGCCCGCTGCAGCGCCTTCAGCCTGCTGTTTCGGGAGTTTTGTTTGATGATCGCCGTACGCAATGAATTTTAATACAACAAACCCGAGCAGCGCCCCGAACACCACCGCGGACACGACAGAAAACAAAATCGCCGGCGCAGCCCTTTTCGCAACCGCTTTTTTCGGGAATATGCTTTTCTTTTTGGGCGCGGGTGTGTAATGGATCGGCCGGAATTCTTCAATCTGATCCGCATCAAGTTCGGGCAGCACCCATTCAAATGACTCCTCTTCTTTTACACTGTCTTCCTGTGCGGCAGCCGTTTCTTCGGCCGCTTTCCAGTCATGGACTTTCACGCTTTCTTCCGGCTGCACCTTTTTTCCGCCCACTTTGACTGTAATTTTCGCCTTTTTTTTCGCCTTGTCCAATGTTTTCACCTCTCCTGCCCGATTTGCTTCATGCTACCATAACCGGCAAAAAAAAGAACAAGACTTTTGTCGTCTTGTCCGAAAACCATTCGCCGATTTCCGGCATTTTATGCAAATTTTATTCAAGACCGGAGAAGCGCAAATACATCCCGATAAGGCTGTTTCCGAAAAAATAGGCGGTCAGCGCACCGATGGCGATAAACGGCCCGAACGGCACCGGTTTTCGTTTTTTAAATTTGCCGGCAGCCATCAAACCAACGCCGTAAAGCGCGCCAAAAAAGCAGGCTAGAAAAAAGGCCAGAAAGGTTTTCTCTATGCCGAGCACAAGCCCGATGACAAAAAACAATTTAATGTCCCCGCCACCCATCGCGCCTTTTGTGAAAAAGGCAATGAGATAGAGGAGGCAAAAGCCGAAAACCGCCCCGAGCCAGGCGGACCACCACGGTGACGCCGGATGAAAAAGCCGGACGGCGGCAATGGCGGCTGCAAAAGGAAACAGCACTTTATCGGGAATGAGCATATACGCCAAATCGGAAACGGTAATGATGACAAGCAGCGAAATAAAAAAAACGGCAAGCAAAAATTCGGGACTCCACCCGAACCGGTAAAAAGAATAGGCAAACAAGCCCCCGGTCAGCGCCTCAAATACCGGATAGACCGGGGAGATCGGCGCGCGGCAGCTTCTGCATCTGCCCCGTAAAGCAAGAAAAGACAATACCGGTATATTTTCATACCAGCTTAACGAGTGCCCACACTTTGGGCAATGCGACCCGGGACGGATAATCGATTCATGATTCGGCACGCGTAGCCCGATGACATTATAAAACGAGCCGAACACCATTCCCAGTGCCGCAAAATAAGCAGTCCACAATCCATGCATGTTTGATCCCTCTAATATTTCAGCATATGGTATTTTTGGTTCGCTACCGGCAAGGAACGGGCGATATTAAGCATATGTAATGGCAAGGATGAACATGCCGAAAACTTATTGCCCCTTTATTGCGACCGGGTCACTTTTATGTCCCGCTGCCGGCACGTCGATTTCCGGCAAATAGTCCGAATACCGGCTTAACGCCGGGTAATAAAAAGTGGAAACCGTGACGGTGTACTGCAATCCACTCGATCCAGGCGCTCCTTCCCCCGGACTGAAATTGAGGCTTTCGATCACTGTAATGCGCGGCAAGTTTTCAATCGTCTGTAAAAATGTTTTCATGCTCTTGTAGCTGTCTGACTCCACTTTTAAAGTATACGACAGTTTTTTGACACCGGCAGGCAGCACGTCTGTTTTTTGCTGTGTGCCGGATGAGGTGCCGCTCGTTGTGCTTTGTGTAGCCTCCTCGCTCCCGGACGTACCGGCGGAGTCCTGCTGGGCGTCTGTTTCTGTAATCCGGCTGCCGGAAAGGGCCTCTGCCATCCTGAACTGAAGCAGCACTTGTTCCGCAAGCGGTTTTGCCGGGATTTTCCGCATCAGGCTGACGACATTGCCAAGCTGCAGTTCCGGGCTTTGCTGTTTTTTTGACTGCAGGCTGGATAGCACCTGCTGTTCCGATTTCAACGCAGCTTTTTGTCCGGCCAGCTCGGACTTAGCCGGCGCCAGCACAAACCAGTACAAACCGAATGCGCCGGCAAGGCAAACGGCCAAGAGAGCAAGCATGATAAAAAGCTGTTTCCGGTTTAAACGGAGGTTCATTGCTGTTCCTCCTTTTTGCTAGCGGCATTGAGTACAGTTTGATTGAGCTGGATCGTATATGTCGCTTCATAGACCGTTACACCCTCTGCTTCACCGGTTGCTGCAGTATCCGCGCCGGCTGTGCCACCCGTTGGCGCCGGGGAGGAAAAGGAACCGCCCTCGCCGTTACCACCGGCTGTTTTGGATGCACCGGATGTGGAAGAGGAACCGGTTTTAGACGTGTCCGGAGAAGATCCGCCGGCCGTTTTGGACGCATCTGATCCGGAAGATGTGCTGCTTGCCGTTTTGGAAGTGCCGGATCCAGAAGAGGAACCGGCGGATGTGCTGGATGTGCCCGTTCCCGAAGATGAACCAGCTGTAGCGCCGGATGTGCCGCTTGAAGAAGCGCTGGCCGTTTCCGTATTCATTTTGATGCTGTTTAAGACGGCGCCGCTGAAATACGGGCTGTCATTCAGCCGTTTTAAGAAGTAAACCGCTTCATCGGACGCATCAAACTGGACGGTCACATTCGCGCCCGTGCTGCTGCAGGAAAAGTCCGTAATATAGCCGTATTCCGGCAAAAGTTTAGTAAGCTTGTCCAGTACCGGCACCGTCTTGACCGGCGTATCGCTTGCCCATTTAACGGCGGACGAGAGCTTTTTAAAATCCTGTATGTCCGCATTGCTTTTTTGTGCTGCCTGTTCAGCAGCCTGGAGCGCTTCCGTCTGTTTGATTTGCTGATTAACGGCAGCAAGATCCTGTTTTGTCTGATGGAGCGCGATAAAGAAGATGATGACAAAAATGGCGGATGCACCGGCCAGTATCCCGCCCCAAAAGAGCAGTGCGATATTTTTCGGTTCTTTTTTCGGCAGCAGATTAATCTCGACGAGCATTTATTTCACCTCTTTCAGTGCAAGGCCCAAAACAGGCGCAAAGCGGGCGGGAAACGGCTGCCCGGTTGTGGAAGATACTTTTTCCGTTTCGATCATCTTGACCGACAGGCCAAACTGCTCCGCAAGATTGTCCGCAACCTCGGGCAAATACGGATAATCGCCGTTCAGCAAAATTTGATTGACCGCATCCTGCCCTTTCCGGATCGAAAACTGGTAATAATTCATGATTCTGTCCAGCTCTTTATAAATATTTTCCGTCTGGTAGCGGAGCAGCGGATCGTCTTCCGGCCAGCGGTACTTTTTTTCGCCAAAAGCATTGGTCTCCGTCTCCCATTTGGAAAGCGGAATATCGACTTCAAGCTCCCTGGCAAGCAGCGGGAAATGCCGGTGGAAAATGGTCGCATTGACCATGGATAAATCAAACTGGAGAAGGAGCAGATGGTCCATCGCATGCAGTGTATTCAAATGATAAAAAGACCGGTAGGCACATAGCGGGGAAATATCAGCAGCAACCGGGCTCAGGCGGATACCGTTAAAAAAACCGGCATAATCTTCGACGACATCCCGGGGCGCAGCAAATAACAACACCTGCTTTTCCTGATTTGACTCACCAAGGAGCGCAAAATCAAATACAGGATCATCAAACGGCAAATGAATGGTGGAACCGAGCTCAAGGGTAATATAACCTTCCATTTCATCCATGGCAATCTCATCCGGAACAGCAATTTGGCGCACGACAACAAAATTGTCGGGCACAGCAAAACGGACCGGGTGTTTCCCCTTAAGCCCCCAATCATCAAGACATTCTTCAGCGATCATCGCAAGCGTCTCGGCATCAGCAATTTTCCCGCCGCGGATCAGCCCTTCCGGCAAATACCGCTCGCCCATTTTTGCAACAACAGGCGGGTCAGTCTGCCTCAATTCGAGAAAACGAATGACATGGTCTTTGATAATGAAATTTCCGGTTTTTTTCGATGATGGAAAAAATGAGCGTGGCATCATGATGGCTCCTTACTATCATTTGAAAATTAACCTAAGGCACACCTTTATGAAACGAGTGAACCTTAGGTTAATATTAAGATATTCGTTGAATCAATTTGGCAGACAAAAAGACTATTATTCCGTTTTTGCAGTTCCAACTGTTGTGCTATATTTGCTGTCCTTATCGTTTATATCTTTAATTGTAGCATTTGTAAATGTTACTGTTACCCCATCATCTTCACCCGTACCAGTTAATTTATAAACCATTTTTCCGTTTTCTTCTTTTACTGTTACTGTGTATGTTGAAAGATTCACTTCATCATCTAAGTATTTGTCTATGTCCGCTTTTTGTATTACTCCACCTGTGGGAACACTATTCGAAGATACATAGAGTTTCGCAGCATTGATTACTTGGACAGCATCCGATTTAATGGCACTGATTTTTGAGTGCTTGATGATGGTGTTAATCGCCGGGATCGCGATCGCTGCAATAATAGCCAAAATGACAATAACCGCCAGCAGTTCAATCAACGTAAAGCCCTTTTGATTTTTCAATAACTTTCTTTTCTTGTGTAACATCGTTTCTCCTCCTAATGTCCTAGAACTTTTTACCTATATTATACATGGTTGTGTTGCATAATCCTACCTTTTTTTGATCAATTTATTGAACATTATTATAAATTTCGAACATTGGTATCATAATTGCGGCAATGATCGTGCCGACAACGGCTGCCAGGATAACGATCATAAACGGCTCAATCAGCGCTTTGATCTGGTCGGTAGCGGCTTCCACTTCTGCTTCGTAAAAGTCGGCGACTTTGCCAAGCATGGCGTCCAGCGCACCGGTTTCCTCACCAATCGCAATCATCTGCGTGACAAGCGGCGGAAAGACCCAGTGGCGCCGCATCGGTTCTGTCATCGACTGCCCTTTTTCCAGCGCATCGCGGGCCTGGCGGAGCACTTTTGTCATCACTTCGTTTTCGACGATTGCCTCCACGATCGACAATGCCTGTAAAATCGGCACGGAACTGGAAAACAACGAGCTCAATGTCCGCGTCATCCGGGCAATGATCGATTTTTGGACGAGTTTGCCGAAAATCGGGAATTTGAGCATCGCATAGTCCAAATAAAATTTACTCGTTTTGTTTTTGCGCAAAACGACCAGCAGCACGTACACCCCGATCAAAATCAGCACGACGAGCCACCAGTAGTGCTGCATAAACCCGCTTGCAGACAAGACAAGGCGCGTAACCGCAGGCAGGCTGGCGTTATAGTTTTTGAGCATTGACACAAAGGTCGGGACGATTTTTACAAGCATAAAAATAACGACAACAATCGCCATCACCCCGACAAAAGCCGGATACGTCAGCGCCGACCTTACCTTTTGCCTTGTGCGGTGCTGCTTTTCGTAGTAGGTTGCGAGCCTTTCCAATGTACCGTCAAGATTGCCGCCCGCTTCACCGGCGTAAACCATATTAATGAACATCGGGGTAAACACTTTTTTATGTTTTGCGGCCGCCTGGGAAAGCGGAATCCCGCTGCGCAAATCTTCCTCGACGGCCAAAAGCGTTTTCTTTAATGTTTTGCTGCTCGTCTGGCTGGCGAGTATGCTTGTGGAATCGACGACGGTTACGCCGGCTTTCAGCAGTGTTGAAAACTGGCGGAGGAAAATGACAAAATCCTGCAGTTTCACCCTGCCGCCGAGGCTAATTTCCATCGTCATTAACGTTTCCGGCAGCTCGTTGATTTGGAGCACACGGACGCCCTGACTGCGCAGCTTGACCAGCGCCTCCCGTTTCGATTCGGCCGTGACGACGCCGTTTTTCTTCCCGGCTTTTGTCCTTCCCTCATACTTAAATCGTGGCATTTTGGACAATCTCCTGTAAATAAGGTTCCGCCGCTTCTTTAGAAATCGCGCCCGCTGCAAGCAATTCCTTCACATCGGTTTCAAGCGTGTGCATCCCGAGTGCGCGGCTCGTCTGCAGCACATTCACGATCTGGTGAACTTTTTCATTGCGGATCAGATTGGCAATGGCCGCGTTGTTGACGAGCACTTCCGTTGCAGCCCTCCGCCCTTTATTGTCGGCTGTCGGAAAGAGACGCTGCGAAATAATCCCAACTAAAACATTTGCCAGCTGGATGCGGATTTGCGCCTGCTGGGACGGCGGAAAAACGTCAATGATCCGGTCAATTGTCGACGGCGCGCCCGATGTGTGTAGCGTGCCAAGGACAAGATGCCCGGTTTCCGCTGCCGTAATCGCTGTATGGATCGTTTCAAGATCGCGCATTTCCCCGACTAAAATCACGTCCGGGTCCTGCCTGAGTGCCGCGCGCAGGCCGTTCGAAAAGTTTTGCGTGTCAAACCCGACTTCACGCTGGTCAATGATGCATTTTTGGTGTTTATGTAAATACTCAATCGGGTCTTCAAGCGTAATAATATGTTTGTGCAGCGTTTTGTTCATATGATCGATCATGGCGGCAAGCGTCGTCGACTTCCCGCTTCCGGTCGGCCCTGTCACCAGCACTAAGCCGTGCGGTTTTTCCGTGAACGCATACAATACAGGCGGCAAATGCAGCTCTTCAACTGTCGGGATCGCAGTCGGGACTACGCGGATCGCCAGCGACACGCAGTTGCGCTGCCGGTACACATTGATCCGGAAACGGGATACGCCCGGGATGCCGTAAGAAAAATCAAGCTCCCCGCGTTCCTGAAAAACCGGCCACATGGTATCGGAAATGATCGCTTTTGCCATTCCTTCCGTCAATTGCGGCGTCATCACTTCTTTTCCGTAACGTTTCAGCTGGCCGTTTAAACGCAGAATCGGCGGCACACCAACGGATAAGTGAAGATCCGATGCTTTCAGTTCAAATGCTGAGCGAAGCAAGTATTCAATTTTTTCCTTCATTCCTTTCACCTACTCCGGTAGGGCGACGCGCAACACTTCTTCAGTCGTTGTCAGCCCCTGCTTTACCTTTAGTAATCCGTCGTCGAGCAGAAAAATCGTTTTATTTTGGATCGCATATTCCCTTAACTTGGATAAAGGTTCCCCGTTCATAATCCCGCGCCGGATGTTTTCATTGATCATCAACAGTTCCTGGATCGCCATCCGCCCTTTGTATCCGGTCATATTGCAGTTTCCGCATCCGCGGCCGCGAATGATTTTCTCAATTTTGATGCCGCGTTTTTTAAAAATTTCTATTTCCCTTTTTGTTGGCGCCTGTTCTTCTGCGCAGTCGCGGCACACTTTGCGCACGAGCCGCTGCGACACGACACCGCTGAGTGAGGTGGCAACGAGAAACGGCTCAACGCCCATGTCTATTAATCTCGTAATCGTGCCGAGCGCATCATTGGTATGCAGCGTACTTAAGACGAGATGGCCGGTGAGGGAAGCGCGGATGGCAATTTCAGCCGTTTCCTTGTCGCGGATTTCCCCGACCATGATAATATTCGGGTCCTGCCGCAAAATCGCGCGCAACCCTTTGCCAAACGTCATGCCGACCGCCGGATTGACCTGAATTTGGTTGACGCCTTCAATCTGGTACTCTACCGGGTCTTCCACCGTAATGATATTCACCTGTTCATCATTGAGATGGTTTAGGGCCGCATATAAAGTCGATGACTTCCCGGAACCGGTCGGACCTGTGATCAAAATGATGCCGTTCGGGCGGTGGATCAACTGCGTAAAACGCTTGAGATTCAGCTTGTTAAAATCGAGCTGGCGGATATCGTGGATGGCTGTTGACAGATCCAAAATCCGGAGCACGATTTTTTCCCCGAATACGGTTGGCAGCGTCGATACCCGGATATCAACGGGATGGAAATCGACGTCAATTTTAATGCGCCCGTCCTGCGGGATGCGGTGTTCGGTAATATCGAGATTTGCCATAATTTTAATGCGCGCCACAAGCACGCTTTGCATCGATTTCGGCAGCACCCGTTCCGTCCGCAAAATTCCGTCCACACGGTAACGGACGATGTATTTTGTTTCCTGCGGGTCCAGATGGATATCGCTTGCCCGCATTTGGACGGCATTTTGCAAAAGCTGATTGACGAGCTGGACGACGGGTGAATCTTCTTCCCCGGAGGCGGTTTCGGTCGCCTCTTCCTTTTCAGCGATGCCGTCCAGCAGTTCTTCCATATTGTCATCCAGGTCGTAATACTTATGGATCGCCCGCAAAATATCGTCTTTGGAGGCAATCGCCGGTTCGATCCGGAAGCCGGTCGAAAGGCGCAAGTCATCGATCGCATTAAAATCCATCGGGTCCGCCATTGCGACAAACAGTTTATCCCCGTCTTTTTTGAGCGGAATGATAAGATTTCGTTTCGCCATTTCTTTCGGCACAAGATTCATGATGCTCTGATCAAAAGGATAGCGGAAAAGGCTGATGTGCGGAATGCCAAGCTGGAATTCGAGTGCTTCAATGAGCTGCTGCTCGGTAATGAGCCCGCGCTGAAGAAGCGCATCGCCCAGCTTTTGGCCCGCTCCTTTTTCCTTCAGCACCTGTTCCAGCTGTTCTGCTGTAATTAATCCTGCATCGACCAATAAATCGCCAAGCCTTTTTCGCACTTGTTTCATCCGAATTCCCCCGCTTTATCTGTCATGTCCCGGGTCTTTCTTATGTCAGCTTTTGCTGTCTGCCCCGTTATCCTTGCTATCATCCGTACCGGTGCTGTCTTTGCTGTCATTTGAAGTCTCAGCTTTTGTACTGGTAGAGTTTTCGCGATCCTTTGAAGTCTCAGCTTTTGTACTGGTACTTTTTCCGCTCTTTTTTGAAGCCTCTGTACCGGCACTTTTTTTGCTTTTTGAAGTCTCCGTGCCGGCACTTTTTTCGCTGCCTTTTGAACTGCTGCCGGTTGTTGACGTGTTCGGTTCATGACCGGACTCATCCTCTGTTTCCGATGAGTCCTCCGTATTTTCCGCTTGTGCCGGAATGCCTTTTGCAACGATTTGTGCCACCGGCGGATAAAAATCTTCCGCCAACAGCACGGATTTCAGCAGGCCGTGATTCTGGCTGTAAATATTGCGGAACACCTTGGCATAATAACCCGCTTTTCCGGCTTGCAAGACAACAGACTGATCTGCTTTTAAAGCAGGATGATATTGCACGGTTGTTTCGGGGTCGATCGTTTTTTGATCTTTCAGCACCATTTTATAGTTTTCGAGAAAAGGCCGGCCTGCCACAGATACGGAAAAAGTACCGTTTCGAGCCGTGAATTTCAGCTGATAAGCGGTTGGGTTCGGGTTGACAAAAGAGAAATCCAGCTTACCTTTCACCACTTTTGCTTCTTTTCCAAGCGCTGCATAATACGGCAGTTCGTTTCCCGTATTGCGTTCAATGATTTCGAAATTGGTCGGCAGCACCGCCCCGTATATGGCGGTTGCAATCATGCTGAGTGCTTCATTTGAAAACGAAGCGCCTGTTTTTTCCGCTGTTTTGAATAAGGAAAACATCCCGTGCGCAGGAATGTTGATTTTTGGAAACTGCTTTGCCCAATTTTCGAGTTCTGTTGCTTCCGCAAGCGAAACATTTGCTACTGAACCTTTTGATACTGTCGTTTCTTTTTCATTCCCATCCAGGGCATAACCGGACAAATCAAAGGAAAGATTGGCAGTCTCAAGCCGGGCGGCGGCGTGGCATATGGCCATGTCGAGCCGGGCAATATCCACATCATCCGGGCTGACGTCGGGAAAAGACTTTGAGACCAGTTCCCGAAGCCCATTATGGTCAAGCGTGACAACAAGCGGCGAGGCCTGCCCGTTTTTTACCCGAAGCATGCTTTCTGTGACTGAAAAATGCAGCTGTTCAGCCGGAAGCTTCACCGTTTTTGCCAAATAGACGATTTCTACCGGATTGGACGCCTTCCATTTCTGAACGGCAGATGATAATTTTTGCTGGGCCTGCTCTTCCGTCAGTCCCGACAGCTGTATTCCTCCGGCTGCAGTGCCCTGCGCATATTTTTCTTTATGTCCGAATCCGTTCGCAATGGCCAAAGCCCCAAAATGTGAGAAACTGAATATAAATGCTGTGCTGATCAATAAGATCGTAAAAACTTTTAAAAACCGCTTGTTTCCCACACTTCAGCGCCGCCTTTCATTCATCAACATGCATGGACAACTCGACAAAAACACCCGGACCGGCCTCCTGTGCCCGCTTAATGTCTTCTTCAGACAAAACCGTTCCTGCCGCGATAACCTGTTCCCCGTTTCCCGCGTAAATGTCTTTTACCGCTTTCTTTCCTTTTAAAAGTTCCACTTGTTTTGCCCGGAGCGCCTCCATTCCCTCTTCGCCCGGTTGTTCAAGCTCTTCTTCTACTTCTTTTGTCAGCAGTTTTTCAGGATCGTCAAGAAAATGGCCGGGTGCTTCCTCTTTCACAACAACAATATCTCTTCCGTACGTCATCACAAAATCAGCAGAAAGGATCGTTTCCGACTCGCCTGTTTGCAAAACAATCCCTAAAATTTTGCCCGTATTTTCATCTGCGTAAAATTCTTTTACTTCGCCAACCAGCTCCCCTTTTCGGGTCATCACTTTAGCCCCGACAATGCGAATTTTTTTGTTGACGAGCTGGTCTGCGATCGGAATTTCGTTTAAATCGATGACAGCCCTGTCGCTTTCGACGGTGACCGCATACTCGCCGATTCCGACCACTTTTTTGAACGGAATTGCTTTTACGCTTACTTGCCAGTCTTCGTGTTCGATCGTTAAAAAATCGACGGATCCTTTGTCCGGGTTAATGACAAAAGACTTTACTTTTCCGATTTCAGCGCCTTCAGAAATGCTGATGATCGGCTGGCCCAAAATTTGCGTGCTTTTTTTCATCTACCTCACACCTGTTTCTTCATGGATTATTGACCGTATTTTGTCCTTAAAAAATCGATTTCTTCGCGGATGACCGGGTATTCCGCATAGGTTTCCGCCAAGTCTTTCAGCAGGGCTTGCAGCTTGCCAAATTGTTGTTCAGCTATGTAATGGTCGATCAGAAGGCTTGCAAAGGTGAAATAATCTTCCGGTGCAAGCTGCGGGTGCAAATGCGCTTTCACTAGCTGTTCATACGCGTCAGCCGGCTGCGTAAGACGGTAAAGGTTCAGTTGTTCCACTAGTACCCCAAGCAATTGCTTTTGAATAGGCGTTGTCACGTTTGGCACGGATGCTAAAGTTTCCGGTGCTTCCTCAACGGCAGGGTTGCCTGCCGGTTCCGCTTCGTTTGCGGCAACGGTTTCGCCCGTACCTGCGCCGTTTTCATCTTGTAGTTCCCGTCCCTGGCCTGCTTCCGAATAGAGCTTTTCGGGCTTTGCCGCCTGGCCGGTTTCCTTGTCAGGCATCACATCGATTTCTTCCAGCTCGTCTGTGTCTTCACCTTTCGCACCGCCAACTGTTTCAATTTCCGCATGCAGTTTTTCGGGTTGCCCGGCACGATCGGTTTCGTGCAAAGGTATTACATCTATTTCTTTCAGTTCGTCTGTGCTTTCACCCTTAGACCCGCTGGCTGCTTCATCCTCCGCATCCAGATCCAAATTTACGGATTGTTTAGTTGGATTAGCTTCTTGGACAGGCACCAAACTGATTTCTTCCAGCTCGTCTCTGTCTTCACCTTTCGCGCCGCCAACTGTTTCATTTTCCGCATCTGATGGCAGTTTTTCGGGTTGCCCGGCATCGTCGGTTTCGCGGGCAGGCATTAAACCGATTTCTTCTGGTTCGTCCTTTTCTTCATCCTTAGGCGTGCCAGCTGCTTCATCTATCGTATCCGGACGCAACTTTTCAGATTGCCCGGTATGAGTTGTTTCTTGGACAGGTATTAAACCAATTTCTTCCAGTCCGTCCAAGTCAGGCATGTCTGTCCCGGAAAGTTCAGCAGGTGCTTCTGTTTTCTTTTCAAAAGAAAGGAGCGGGATCTCTTCTTGTTCAACATATTGAACATCGGATGACGTTACCGGCCCGGTTGCAGCACCAGCTTCAAAATCCTGGTCATCCGCCTCTTTTGCATCTGCCACGTCCAAAGGTTTGATATCCGGGCTCCCCGCTTCCGCAACCCATTCTTCAACTTCGTACATTTCCGGCAAATGATCCGCCTTATTTTCTTCATTTGCTTCTTCAAACATTTCCAGACGGTTTTCAAGAAAATCAATTTCTTCTTCCCCGGAGCGTTCTGCCGCCTGTTCGTTTGCCGGAAGAGCGGTTTCCGTTTCGTTTCCGGCCGCAGCATCCTCCAGTTCTTCCCATTCGGGTTCATCCTTTTCTTCCCGTTTTGGCAGTGTCCCTTCTGTTTCAGGTCCCGGCCCGTTTTTCTCCGGCAAAATCTCTTCCGTTTCAGGGGCCGGAGCACTTTTTTCAGCCGGAAGAACAGCGGCATTTACGTCAGGCGAGACCAGTGCTGCCGGCCGATTTCCCCGTGCAACCGCCATCTCTTCCTGCTCATCCCATACTGGAAATTCGTCTGCATCGTTATCCTGTCCAGCGAACAAAAATGCCAACTTTTTTTCGAACAGATAGGCCACACAAATTACGAGCAAAAAAGTAATTAAACCACTCTCCCATAGCGGAACCACACTGCCCGCCAAAATGCCGAAAAGCGCCAGCAAAAAAGCGGTGCCGGCCAGCACAACCACCCCTTTTTTGGGAAAGCCGAAAGAAAAAAAGACAAAAAATGCCATTACGCATAAAAATCCAATTACGGCAAACGCCGCAGTGAGAAGATCCATCATCCCACCTCTGTTTCTATCAGAGTACAAAATTCCCAGAAAAACCAATTATCGAAAATCAACTAAGACTATTTTATTATAAATCTCGGCGAATGGGAAGATTGTACTGCATCTTTTTACCTGTCTCTTACTGGACTGATGTATTGATTTCTTTCAAAGTCACTTTATTCACTGTCGGGATCCCTTTCGGCGGGTTTAAAATCATATCTTTTTTAAAATTAACGGTGAGTCTGGACTTTGCAGGATCCGCAGGCTGGGGGTTTTGAAATTCCAATTCATATCTTTTGAAAATTAACCATTCATAGATTAACTTATTTATCGTCCATCCCCTTGATGCACTTAAACTAATCGTATTCCCATAGATACCCCCATTAATTTTCAAGTTTGATCCGATGCCATATACAAACAAGTCACGATTTGAGTAGAGATAAGCATCAATCACTTTTGGACGGTCTTCATACAAATTATTGTTGGCCAACTTAATATTTCCATCACAAAGTAAAATAAGCGTGCCGCTACTGTTCGAGAAATTTTCGACATCTGCGTCTCCTCGTACATAAATGCTGCCGTTTGTATTGACATCCCCGCTGCTTGTAAGGGACCCATTGACATACATCACCCCGTTTAAATTCAATGCTGAAACCTCACTCAATGTCGCATTCCCGGCAATATAAATATACTGATTTTCCCCTGTCGACAGCACTCCGTTTAAATTAGCGCCACCGCCTACATAAATTTTGCCTTTTACTGTTAAATTCCCTTTGACAGTCAAATCATCTTTTACATAAAGATCCCCATTTACAGTCAGGCTTTTGTTTTCCCCAACGGTTAAATCATCGCCGACGTACAAGTTTCCTTTTATTGGTTGACTGCCAACCTGGCTGACTGTTACATCATAGCCAAAAGCATTCCCATACTTGTCTATATTATAAGAATCGTAAGAATTTATTTTTAAATTTCCCGGCCATTCCAGCGCCTTGGCTGTAATCATATCGCCTACATTTATTTTATCAACCGTTAACTGACGATTTTTCACAACCGGAGCAACAGAAAAGTAGCGGCTGAAGCTTTCAGGTCCAAATGGCTTCCATGAATAAAAGTTGTAAACCGGCGCCGATGTTCCTGTTCCTACCGGCTGCTGTTCGGCCTCAAAATATCTTCCCTTCACTGTTAACGTCCCATTGATCGCTGGATAGTAAGTTCGAATATATTTCGTGTACCCCTCAACATAGTTCCCGTAGTTTGAAACATACAGATTCCCCCCAATATTCACATCCCCGATAATATAAGAAGACCCGTACAAGTACATATTCGACGGTGTCACGGCTGTATATTGAAAAACATCCGAGACAGTGGAAAGCGTCATCACCTTTGTTAACGTTTTTCCGGACTTTCCGATTGGCACTGTTATGGTGACTTTGCCCAAAACAATGCCGTCGGGTGCTGTCCCGTCTTTCAATGTTTTATATGCGATGCTGCATTTGCCGTTTTTCTGTTGCTGTATGCCCGTTATGGCTGCCTGAAGCATGCTGATCAGCTGGCTTGGCATGACAGTACCGTTCGCAATGGTACTATTGATGCTGTCAACTTGTTTCTCAATTAAAGCAGTCGCTTCATCCGCTACCATTTCCGCATTTAATTTATCCTGTGTGCCCGTTTCAGATACTTTTACTGTTTTAAAAGTGCTGACGGATGCGGATACGAGCGAAACGGTGATAATCGCCGCGACTGCGAAAATGAGAAGGACGGTCACAAGCGTATATCCCTTCTCTTCTCTTAAAACATGCATCATGGATTCCCCTCTTCGCCCAGTTTATAAGCGGCATAGATCTTTTTCTCAAAATGATTTTGTGTGTCTTTCATTACAAAATGGCATATCAGGCTGCCATTCTCAACCGTAAAAGTTGTCCCGTCAAGTGAAATTCCATCGCTGTTTACAATCGTGCCTCCTACCGACAAGTTCCCGTCTGATACAGTGATTGTCTTGTCAGTTGAACTTTCCTGGTAGGTGCCGTCACTTCCAACATTTATATTGACATCCACTGCTTTGAAACGGGTAAAAGTCCCGTCATCATTTTCGTCATCAGGTTCAATGTCGTCCACATTTTCCATTGCACTGTTCATGTATTGCAAAATAGCCGTTTGTTCTTTGACAAAATTTTTACGTGCCATGTCGCTTTTGGATTGGGTGATCACCGTATTTAAAACGGCATAAATGACCCCGATGATCATAAATGAAATGGTAACAGCCGCCAGTAATTCTACTAAAGTGAGCCCTTTTTCATCCCGGCATTTCATCTTTTCACATACCCTTTCACTTCAACCGGTTTTAGATGATTTCCACTGTCGACTTTTACTTTGACCAGCAGGAGGCGGTCAGATAGGGAAGAATCCGCCGGAAGGGAAACGGACACATATGCCTTATAACCGGAAATTTCCGCAGCACTATCAAGCCCTAAAACCGATTGAATATCAGCCTGTTGTGTGGTGTTCGCCATCTGCTGCACTTCATTAAAGTTTTTTTTCTGGTAAGCTCTTAATATCCCGGTTGCAATTTGCAATGCAGACAGCGAGTCATCCGCTTTCTTTGTCACGCCCGCATTATTGGCCAAAATGGAACCCACTGTGAGCATCACAATCGCTAAAATCGTAATCGAAGCGAGCACTTCGACAAGTGTAAATCCCCGGTTGTTTTTAAAAAGGGGTTTTTTCATAACAACCTCCGCTAAGCATTTTGTCCTGCGTCTTATTTCCTATAAAACTTATTTTATCAAAAAGCGCCGGGAAAGTAATTCAACAAATAGAACAAATAAAAAAAGAGCAGAACTTTTTCAGCTCTGCCCGTTCCTTTCTGATTGGCCCAAAATGTATTTCCGGACTTTCGAAATAAAGTATAAAGACCCCGTAATGACTAAAACATCTCTTGAGCCTTTCATTTCTTTTATTTTAGCAAGTACGGTTTCTTTCCAATCGGCCGAAAATGATTTATTTTGATGACGGCTTATCTTATACAACATCTCTGCCGGAATCGCTCTTGGAAAATCAAAAGTTGTGAAAATGATTTCGTCTGTTTTGTGATCGAGTTTTGGAATCATGTGATCCAGGTCTTTGTCGCCGAGTGCGGAAAAAATCATGCGGATTTTTTTCCCGCGCAGATGGGTGTCCATCGTTTCGATTAGGCTGTCAATGCCTTCCGGGTTGTGGGCGCCGTCGATGATAACGAGCGGGTCATCCAGCAGTTTTTCAAATCGGCCGATCCACTTGCTGAGGAGAAGGCCTTTTTCCAGTGCATGCTGCTGGATGCGGAAATGGTGGATACGCTGTAACAGTTCCGCCCCCATAACGGCAAGCGCGGCATTGTAAATCTGATGGCGCCCCATCATGGTGATTGACAAGCGGTCATAGGCGCCGTACGGGGAAGCAAAACGGAAATGTTCACCGGTTAAATCCCCACCAATCTCCGCAAAAGAAAATTCCTTTCCGGCACGGAAGAGCGGTGCCTTTTCTTTTGCCGCTTTTTCTTCAATCACCGCTAGCGCATCAGGCAGCATTGCTGTTGTTGCAACCGGCACCCCGTGTTTGATGATGCCCGCTTTTTCAAATGCAATCTCCGCAATCGTATGGCCAAGCACATTCATATGGTCATGGCCGATATTGGTAATCAGGCTGACAAGCGGTGTGATGACGTTTGTGGAATCAAGCCTGCCGCCAAGGCCGACTTCATAAATAACGATATCCACCGGCCGGATGTCGGCAAAATACAAAAGTGACATCGCTGTAATGACTTCAAACTCTGTCGGTGCACCGAATGCTGTGTGCTCCAGCTCTTCTGCAAGCAGGCGGATTGCGTTTGTAAGCCGGACGAGGTCTTCATCTGACACCGGCGATCCGTTTATGCTGATCCTTTCGTTAAACTGCTCAATATACGGGGAAGTAAAGGTGCCGACCGTATATCCCGCCTGCTCTAAAATATTCCGCAAAAAGGTGACGGTCGACCCTTTTCCGTTCGTCCCGGCCACGTGAACCGTCCGGATTTTTTGTTCCGGGTGGTGCAATTTTTCCATCAGCCACTGCATCCGTTCAAGCCCCGGTTTCATCCCGAATTTCGAGCGGGACCGGATCCAGCCAACCGCTTCTTCATAGGTTTCAAACATATGCCTTTCCTCCCGTATGCAAGGAAGACGAATCCGTAAAGAATTCGCCTTCCACCCTTGTATTACTGGTTTTCAAGTTCTTTGATGCGCGCTTCGACGGTGCTTCGTTTTTCAAGATAGTCTTTTTCTTTTGCCCGTTCTTCGGCAACGACATTTTCCGGCGCTTTTTTCAGGAACCCTTCATTGGACAGTTTTTTCTGGACGCGTTCGACTTCTTTATTCCATTTTGCCAACTCTTTCCGGAGCCGAGCCAGTTCTTCTTCAAAATTAATAAGCCCTTCAAGCGGCAGGAACAGTTCGACGCCGGAAACGACTGCAGTCATGGCTTTGTCCGGTGCCTCGAGGTCAAGCCCCATTTTCAATTCATCCGGGTTGCAGAAACGGGTAATGTACGCTTCGTTTCGTTTTAAAGTCGCTAAGACCATTTCGTCTTTCGCTTTCAAATGCAGTTTGATTTTTTTGCTTAACGGCGTATTCACTTCCGCGCGGATATTGCGGACGGAACGGATGATGTCGACAAGCAGTTTCATTTCTTCACTGGCCGCTGCATCTGTAAGGCTTTCGTCCACTTCCGGCCACGCGGCTGTTGTGATCGATTCCCCCTGATGCGGAAGGTTTTGCCAAATTTCCTCGGTAATAAATGGCATGAACGGGTGCAAAAGCCGCATCGTATTGTCAAGCACATTCGCAAGGACCGAGCGTGTTGTTTTCTTCGCTGCTTCATCTTCGCTGTAGAGCGGCAGTTTTGCCATTTCGATGTACCAGTCGCAGAAATCGTCCCAGATAAAATTGTAAAGTGCGCGCCCGGCTTCGCCAAATTCGTATTTGTCCGCCAGTTTTGTAACGGTTTCGATCGTTTCGTTCAAACGCGTTAAAATCCATTTGTCAGCGACTGATTTTTCACCGGACAGATCCATTTCTTCGTATTTCAGCCCATTCATGTTCATGAGTGCAAAACGGGAGGCGTTCCAAATTTTATTGGCGAAATTCCAGACCGCTTCGACTTTTTCGTAACTGAAACGCAAATCCTGGCCCGGTGCGCTGCCGGTGGTAAGGAAATAGCGGAGCGAGTCCGCACCGTATTTGTCAATGACTTCCATCGGGTCGACGCCGTTGCCGAGCGATTTGCTCATTTTCCGCCCCTGCTCATCGCGGACAAGGCCGTGGATCAGGACATCTTTGAACGGGCGCTTGCCGGTAAACTCAAGCCCCTGGAAAATCATCCGCGATACCCAGAAGAAAATGATGTCATAGCCGGTCACAAGCGTATCGGTCGGATAATAACGCTTGTAGTCTTTCGCTTCTTCATCCGGCCAGCCCATTGTCGAAAACGGCCAGAGCGCCGAGCTGAACCACGTATCGAGCACGTCCGGATCCTGTTCCCAGTTTTCAATGTCGCGAGGCGGCTCAGTGTCAACATACACTTCGCCGGTTTCTTTATGGTACCAGGCCGGAATCCGGTGGCCCCACCAGAGCTGGCGCGAAATGCACCAGTCGCGGATATTTTCCATCCAGTGCAAGTATGTTTTTTCAAAGCGTTCCGGCACAAAATGGACTTTTCCTTCCGACGCCTGCAGTTTTACCGCGGCATCAGCGAGCGGCTGCATTTTCACAAACCATTGCGTCGACAAATACGGTTCGACAACCGCGCCGCTCCGTTCGGAATGGCCGACCGAATGGAGATGGTCTTCCACTTTGACAAGAACGCCGAGTGCTTTTAAGTCCTCCACAATCTGTTTGCGGCATTCAAACCGATCCATCCCTTTGTATTTTCCGGCATTTTCATTCATTGTGCCGTCCTCGTTCATCACAAGGATGCGTTCGAGATTGTGGCGGTTCCCGACTTCAAAGTCGTTCGGGTCATGGGCCGGCGTAATTTTTACGGCACCAGAACCAAATGTCATGTCCACATACTCGTCTGCGATAATCGGAATTTCGCGGCCGACGATCGGCAATACAATCGTTTTCCCGATTAAATGTTTGTAGCGTTCATCATCCGGATGGACAGCGACCGCCGTATCACCGAGCATCGTTTCCGGGCGCGTTGTTGCGATTTCGATCGTGCCGGAACCGTCGCTTAACGGGTATGCCAGATGGTAAAATGCGCCCTGCACCTCTTTGTAGACGACTTCAATATCGGAAAGCGCCGTTTTCGTTTCCGGGTCCCAGTTGATGATGTACTCGCCACGGTAAATCAAGCCTTTTTTATAAAGCGAAACAAATACTTCTTTTACAGCTTTTGACAGCCCTTCATCGAGCGTAAAACGTTCGCGCGAATAATCGAGCCCAAGGCCAAGTTTTGCCCATTGTTTGCGGATAAATTGAGCGTATTCCGCTTTCCACTTCCATGCTTCTTCCGTAAACTTTTCGCGGCCGAGGTCATAGCGGGATTTGCCTTCTTCACGCAGTTTGGCTTCCACCTTTGCCTGTGTTGCAATCCCGGCGTGGTCCATCCCCGGCAGCCAGAGCACATCATAGCCTTGCATCCGTTTCATCCGAGTTAAAATATCCTGTAAAGCCGTATCCCAGGCATGGCCGAGGTGGAGCTTCCCGGTTACGTTCGGCGGCGGAATCACAATCGTGTACGGTTTCTTTTCCGGATCGCCTTTTGCTTCGAAAAATTTGCCGTTCACCCACCATTCATAGCGCCCTTTTTCAACAGTCTGCGGATCATATTTGGTCGGCATGCTGATGTCCTGCTGTTCCATTTGCATCATTCCTTTCTGCGTCTTTTACGGATAAACACAAAAACTCCCTTCGCCATAAAAGGACGAAAGGAGTCTGTTCGCGGTACCACCTTTTTTCACGGGCAAACGGATGCCCGGCACTCTCGGGTCAGTAACGGCACTTCGCCGGCTTTTGCTACTTTCGGTTTCACAAAAGCTACTCCCGGGCGACCTTCCAGCCTGTTTCGCATAGGAAATCTTTCAGCAGCTGATTTCCCTCTCTGCATGGAAACAAAATCTGTACTCTTCCCGTTCATTGTACTTTGATTTTTGAAATTGACTATAGTTTATGGTATCGGTTTTTTTGAAAATCGTCAATAGCATTGCCCATTTTTAGAAAAAATATGCGGCGGATGCACTGATCCGCCCGCTTTTCATACATTATTTTTGAGGGATAGGTGGATGATGATGAAGAAAAAAATTGACAAACAGGCCGTCCGTACATGGGCGCGGAATGCAAAAAAAGTGTGCAAGCAGCTGATTCTTCCGTTCTCCGTCTTTCAGGCCATCCGTACGATTATTTTTCCGACCACGTTTGACGTTCTGCTGCTTGCCATATTTATTCTTATTTATCTCGGGTTTCAGTATGAATGGTTTTAGTGGCCGTTCCTGCTTTTCATGACGCGGGGGCGGCCCCTTGTGACAACTGCATGACGACATACTCGGTATTTTTCATTCGCCAGTACTTTTCCTGCAGTTTCGCGACTGCTCTCGCTTCATGGCGTTTTCCTTCATTTGCAAAGTATTCCTCCACGGTTTGGATGATCGGTGCGGGATAAGCGAGATAGCTGAAAAATAAGCTTTTTTCATCTTCTTTCAGCGGAAAATAGCTAAAATAGGTCTTCACCCAGTCCACGCAGTCGTCAAACCGGCGCGGATAGGAATCGAGCGTCCGCGACAAGAAGGGAAGCAAGTCATAAAATGGCGCAGCGTTTTTCGCCAGTTCGAAATTGGTGAAGTACCCGAGCCCGCGTTCATCGTACAAAAAATGCTCCGTTGAAATTTTTCCGTGGATGGTCACCGTTCTCGCTTTCTCCATCTCTTTCGATTGTTCATACCAGTTTTCCAGCTGCCGGATCGAGAATTTGAGCGCCTGGTTCGTTTCATTGTAAAAGGTGCAGTACAACAGGGCAAACGGGGACATATAGACCTGCTCTTCACACCGTTCAAGGAACTCTTCCAAAAAATCCTGCTGCCCGTACCAGCGGGAAAGGGTTTCTTCATAGTATTCCCGCCGTTTTTCTATTGAGATCTCCGTATCTTTGACGGACAAGCTGTGCAGGCGTGCGAGTTCCCTGAACATTTTTTGATGTTTCTCGCCGCGTGCTTCTTTTTCTTCATTTGGCAGCCAGGGCATTAAATAGTATAATGCCCCGTTATACAGCACCCCGTAACGGCCGTCCAACGCGGGATAGACCGGGACAATACGGTTGTATCCCCGCTGATACAGAGACTGGACATGCCGGATAAACCCCATCCCGTTTTGTGGTGCAATTTTTTTTAAAGCAAAGATGCCCTGGCCGGTATAAATTTTATACACTTTTCCGTACCGCCCGACATATTCAGCGTTCAGGCCGTAATGCTTTACAATCCGATTGATGTCCTGCTGCGAAAGGTCAGTCACCCGTTTCACCTTCTTAGAGCGCTTCTCCTGAAAAATAGGCGCTTGCTCATTTTCATTCCCCCGCTGCGCCGCATTCGCCGCGGCTTGAACATAGGCGCAATCTAGGTTAAGAATAGCTCGTTTTACACGCTTCCTTACGCAGGCGCTTAGCCCCTGAATTTCAGATGCATCCTTCACCTGGACGCCCGTGCCTGTGAATGCTCCGGTTCAGTGATTTTTTTCGGCGCGCGCGTTGGCGGGAACGTACAGCACTTGCCCCTCATATACATCCTGGTTCACTTCCAAATGGTTCATCCTTAAAATCTGCTGGACATTGATATTGTATTTTTCAGCAAGCTGGTCGAGCGTCTCCCCGCTTTGGACGATGCAAACCTTTAACTTGGCAGGCTTTTCTTCATCTCTCCGGGCAAAAAAGTCGGCAAGTGAAATAGATTCGTATTTTTGCTTCTTTTTCTTCTTGGCAGCCGAATCCTTTTCTTCCGGCACTTCCTCTATTTTCTCCCCGCTTTCCGGCGACTCTTCCGCAATCGTTTCGCTGCTCGCCACAGAAGAAGATTCATCTTTTTCAGGCGATTCTTGCTTGAGATAAGCAGAAGATTCATCTTCCATTGCCTTGCTCTCGATCCGGAAAACGGGCTCCGTCTTCCCGGCGTCATCCGGCTTAAGAGATTCTTCGTTCAGAGCCGTTTTGCTCTCCGTCCGGAACGCGGATGCGGTTTTTCCGGACAACTCCTGTTCAGGATGCCCTTCATCCCGCACCGGGTCAGCCTGCCATTCATTCCGCACCGGTTCGCTTTCCGCTATTGAGGCGGATTCGTTTTTACCAGGAAACTCCGGACCGGCCTGCCATTCGTTCTGCACCTGTTCACTTTCCACTATGGATGCCGATTCGTTTTTGCCAGGAAGATCCGCTTCAGCATGCCATTCGTTCTGCACCGCTCCGCTCTCCGCCAATGATGCGGATTCGTTTTTGCCGGAAAACCCCGGTTCAGCGTGCCACTCATCCCGCACCGGTTCACTTTCCGCTATGGATGCAGACTCATTTTTGCCTGAAAGATCCGCTTCAGCATGCCATTCGTTCTGCACCACTCCGCTCTCCGCCAACGATGCAGACTCATTTTTTCCTGGAAACTCCGGCCCAGGATGCCACTCATTCTGTACCAGTTCGCTTTCTGCCAACGATGCAGACTCATTTTTTCCGGAAAACTCCGGTTCCGCATGCCATTCATCCCGTACCGGCGCGGCTGTTTCCGCCTGCCATGAAGCACTTTCCGGCCCTTTTCCGCCTGCTTCCGGCAAGAGACTCTCCTCTTCTTCTTCCGGCAGTTCGACCGGTGCTAGCACATTCAGTTCGTTTGTGTACGGTTCCGGCTGAGCAACCGATTCTTCCGGCACCACGCGCGATTCGATCGTAAAAGGTGTATACAATTCCGGGTCAGCGTGAGATTCATCCTCTTCTTCTTTTTCCTCATCTGCACGCAAAGGCACTTCTTCAAAGCTTTCCGCTTCTTCCATAAAATGGCGGGGCGGTTCGGCGCTCTCTTCTTCTTGTTCTGATAAACTCCATTCGGAATGGCTAAAAGGCGCCTGATATGTTGCGTCCGGCTCATCCAAATAGGGTTTCCGGCCGTTCAAATCCGGGTATGGCGCTGTTTCGGCTTCGTCCTCTTCCTCATCCCTGTCTTGCAATATTCCCTCAATCGCAATATCCGCATTGATTTTTAAACAATCGGTTCCGTGAAATTGATAGTCAAAGCCTTCTATATTGACGTCCAGATCCTCAATATCCGCAATTCTCGTCTTCGGAATGGTCACATCTACCGGGAAAGATTGGTAAAATTCAAATATGCCGTCTTCTTCCCGGTACTGGACCGCCTGCACATACTTCCTGAACAGCACATCTTCCCCTTCTTCTTCCCCGCAACCGATATACTCCCCAGCCAAATAGAGATTGCCTTTGATCACGACATACTGCTCCAATTCCTGTATGGTGATATGGGGATCCAATGATATTGATAAAAGTTCTTCAACTTCCTGTCCTTTTTTAAACCAAATCAATTCTTCTAATGAAAATCGTATGGACGATTGATTTTGCGGCAAAGCGGGTTCCTCCCTTCAATTCCTCCAAATCCAATGAATATGTCATTTACACTGTATGAAGCAATCGGGGTTTTTATGATCGCAAAAAAACCGTAGCATCCGTAAATCACTTGAATAGCTTTTTCGCTGCAATATTGGATGGGGAGAGAAATCGATAAAAACCGGCTCATCTGTTTTCAGGTTACCCGTTCAAAAACTTAGATTTGGTCGAGCTAGGCGAACTGATTCGGCCATCCGTTTTCGGAGTGATCCGTTCAAAAACCATCGGGCCACCCACAGAGCGTGAAATTTTCCCTACTGCTACTTCTCTCTCGCCCGCAGCGGACAGAATGCAAAAAAAACCGGCTCATCCATTTTTGGACTTGCCGGTTCATAGCCGCAGGATTACCCGCGGATTGCCTTAAATGTTTTTTCTGCTGCTTCAACGGTACGGTCAATATCCTCGTCCGTATGCGCGGCGGACAAGAAGATGCCTTCGAATTGGGACGGCGGGAGGAAAATGCCGTTTTCCGCCATGCCGCGGTAGTAGCGGGCAAACAGATCCAAATCCGAAGTGCTTGCTGATGCAAAATTATTGACTTCTTCATTGGTGAAAAAGATGCCAATCATCGATCCTGCCCGGTTAATGGTATGCGGGATATCGTATTTCACCGCTGCCTCATGAAAACCTTGTTCGAGGCGGTCGGCTTTTCGCCTGAATTCCGCATACGTTTCAGGTGTTAACTGCCGCAATGTTTCATATCCGGCCGTCATCGCAAGCGGATTGCCGGACAAAGTTCCTGCCTGGTAAACAGGGCCGGTCGGTGCGATTTTTTCCATAATGTCGGCCCGTCCGCCAAATGCGCCGACAGGAAGGCCGCCGCCGATTACTTTGCCGAGGCAGGTCAAATCAGGCGTTACATCAAAGTAGCCTTGTGCACAGTGATAGTCGACACGGAAACCGGTCATCACTTCATCAAAGATCAGGAGGGCGCCGTATGCTGATGTGACTTCGCGCAACCCTTGCAAAAAGCCGGGCTTCGGCGGAACAACGCCCATATTGCCGGCAACCGGTTCGACGATGATGCAGGCAATATCTTCTCCGTACTGCTCGAATGCCGATCGGACGGCTTCCAGATCATTGTACGGGACGGCAATGGTATTTTGCGCGATTCCGAGTGGCACGCCGGGGCTATCCGGCAGACCGAGTGTGGCAACGCCCGACCCTGCTTTGATCAGGAGCGAATCGCCATGGCCGTGGTAGCTGCCTTCGAATTTTAAAATTTTATTCCGGCCTGTATAACCTCTTGCTAGGCGCAGAGCACTCATTGTGGCTTCCGTGCCGGATGAGACCATGCGGACGATTTCAATCGACGGTACGCGTTCTTTCACGAGTGACGCCAGTTTATTTTCCATGATCGTCGGCGTGCCGAAACTCGTCCCTTTTTCGGCCGTTTTTTTCAGCGCATCCACGACCCCAGGATTGGCATGGCCAAGGATGAGCGGCCCCCATGACAGCACGTAATCAATATATTCGTTTCCGTCAATATCATAAATTTTTGCGCCTTTGCCGTGGTCCATAAAAATCGGGTTCATGCCGACCGCTTTAAAGGCACGGACAGGGCTGTTCACCCCGCCCGGCATTAATGTGACCGCTTCTTTGTATGCTTCGATTGAATTTTCATATGAGCGCATCTTTCAACCTCCCGTTTATTCCGCAAGCCAGCGAGCAATATCGAGTGAAAAATAGGTAATGATGAGATCGCAGCCGGCACGCTTCATGCTTGTGATCATTTCAAGAACAATCGCCTTTTCATCAATCCAGCCGTTTTGTGCGGCGCCTTTTACCATGGAATACTCCCCGCTCACATTATACCCGACAACCGGGAGGCGGAATTCATTGCGCACATCACGGACGATATCAAGATAAGAAAGCGTCGGTTTTACGATTAGAAAATCTGCCCCTTCTTCCACATCCGACTGTGCTTCACGCAATGCTTCGAGCCGGTTGGCCGGATCCATCTGGTACGTTTTCCGGTCCCCGAAAGCGGGTGTGCTGTCAGCAGCTTCGCGGAACGGACCGTAAAACGCGGATGCATATTTGACCGCATAACTCATGATCGGCACATCTTCAAAGCCTGCTTCATCAAGCCCTTTGCGAATCGCGGTGACAAACCCGTCCATCATATTCGAAGGAGCAATGATATCAGCGCCTGCTTTTGCCTGGCTGACCGCCGTTTTCGCAAGCAGGTCAAGGCTTGGGTCGTTTAAAATTTTCCCATCTTCCACAACGCCGCAATGGCCGTGATCAGTGTACTCGCACAGGCAGGTATCCGCGATCACAATGATATCCGGGTAATTTTTCTTGATGAAACGGATGGCTTCCTGAACGATGCCGTGATCGTGGTACGCTTCCGTTCCGGTTGCATCTTTATGGTTCGGTACGCCGAATAAAATGACGGATTTAATGCCAAGGGAAACGACTTCATCCATGATTTCATGGAGCCGGTCCAGCGACCAGTGATACACACCCGGCATCGAAGCAATTTCATTTTTAATATTTTCGCCTTCAACTGCAAAAATCGGATAAATCAAGTCGTTCACTGTTAAATTCGTTTCGCGCACCAAAGCCCGCATATTGGCACTTTGGCGAAGTCTACGGTGACGGGCAAACTGTAAATCTTTCATTTTATTTCCTCCTAAACTGGTAGAATGCCGCAATGTATTGCATATTTATCCGGGAAGTATGCACAGCTGCCGGCTTGTTGGGAATGATTGCGACGGTCGCGGGCAAATCCCGCTTTTTCTATTTTGTTTTCTTCGTGTCGAACATCGCCCGGCTGGTAATCTCTCGGAGAAAACCGTACATGGCAGCCGGTTTGTTAGGCCGGCCGCTTCAATCCCGGGTTCGTGCCGGTTTCTATCTATTTTTCTTCTAAACGGACAAAATCGCATAATGCCCCAAGCATGGCCTCGACGGTGTATTCATCCGGGCAAACCGCTGCACGGCTGCCGGCTTTTTCCACTGCCTGCCTGGTTGAAGGGCCGATGACTGCGATCCGGGTTGAAAGCCCAGCGATATCCATGCCGCTTTCTTCAAGCGCGCCTTTAAAATGGCGGAAGGCGGACGGGCTTAAAAACAGAGCAAAATCGATGTGCTCCCGCCCGAGCAAACGGGTAAGCTTTTCTTTTGCCCCCTCCGGCATATACGTCTCATAGACAATCCATTCCTCTGCTATTATACCGCTTTTTCTTAGAAAATCCGCAATTTCTGTCCCGGCCATGTTTCCTTTCGGGAGAAGGACGCGGCTTGCCCGGTGTCCGCTCCGCAAAAATTCCCGGGCAAAATCTTTTGCCGTAAACTTCCGGGGCGCAAAAGAAACCTTTAAACCGGACTGTTCCATACAGGCAGCCGTCTTTTTTCCCACAGCTGCCCAGTTTATGTTCAAATGCTCACATGCTATACCCGCACGGCTGCATGCTTCCAAAAAATAACGGACCCCGTTTTTGCTTGTAAACACAACCCAGTCGTATGCCGAGAGTTTTCGCAAAAATACAGATGCGGACAGGTCGGCATATGCACGGAAGGAAACCATCGGGACGACAAAAGGGGTGCCGCCGAGCGCTTCAATTTGTGCGGCGAGCTTTTCGCCGTCTTTTCCGCCTCTTGTGATCAGGATATTTTTCCCGCTTAAAGGCCCATTTGCCGTCATGACTGCCCGAGCTCCGCTTTCACTTGTTCAATCAGCGCCTTTGCCCCTTGCCGGCTTAAAATATCTGCCGCCTTTTCTCCGGCCGTTACCGGGTTGTGGGAGACAACCGTTTCTTTATATACCGTTTTGCCATCAGGGGAAGCGACAAGGGCAGTGAGGGAAATGCCTTCTGCCGTTTTCTTCGCAAGGCCGGCAATCGGTACCTGGCAGCCGCCTTCCATTTTATCAAGGAAGACGCGCTCCGCCTTTACCGTTTCCGCCGTTTCTGCGCTGTCGAGCTTCCGGAGCGCATCGAGCAGTTCCCCGTCATCGGCGCGGCATTCGACAGCGAGCGCGCCCTGCCCGATTGCAGGCAGGCAAATATCCGGATCAAAAAATTCGGTGACGGTATCCGCACTCCAGCCCATCCGTTTTAAACCGGCTGCCGCGAGGACGATCGCATCGTAATCCCCGTTTTTTAATTTTTCCAGCCTTGTATCAATATTGCCGCGAACAGACTTAATGCGGATATCGCTTCTTACAGCAAGCAGCTGGGCGCCGCGGCGGAGGCTGCTTGTCCCGACAACCGCCCCTTCCTTAAGGCTGGAAAAAGGGGTGCCGTTTTTGGAAATCAAGGCATCCCGGACATCTTCACGTTCCGGAATGCAGCCGATCACAAGCCCGTCCGGAAGCACAGCCGGCACGTCCTTCATGCTATGTACAGCCATGTCAATTTCATGATTCAACATGGCATCTTCAATTTCTTTCACAAACAGGCCTTTCCCGCCGACTTTGGACAGGGTGACATCGAGCACTTTATCGCCTTTTGTGGTGATTTCCCTGATTTCAAAACGAAAAGGCAGTCCGAGCTGTTCAAGCTTCGCCACCACCCATTTCGTCTGCGTCAGGGCAAGTTTGCTCCGCCTCGACCCTACGACAATTGTTCTCATCCGGCAATCCTCCTAATAATACAAATGAAAATCCGATAATCCTGTAATTAGAAAAAAGTTAATCAAAATGATTAAAAAAGCAGCCATATTCCAATAAGCCAGTGTTTTTCCGAACATGTGGCGGCGTTCGCCCCCATACAGGAGAAAACTGTATACAAGCAGCACGACAAACGACCCGACAATTTTCGGATCAAGCCAGTGAATGGCCGGAAGCCGCAAGTATGCCCACCATAGCCCGAGAATCAGCCCGAGCAAAAGGACCGGGACCGCAATGGCATTCATCCATTTCGAAAGCCGCTCCAGTTTTGCAAGGTCATTCAGGCGCCAGATTCTGTGGCTCCATTTCTTTTCCTTCAGCCACTTATATTGTAATAAATACAGAACGGAAAAGACAAAGGACAGGGAAAACAGCACATAAGCAATCAGCGTCATCGTAATATGCATGAGCAAAAGTTCCGATACCATTCTTCCTGCCCCTTGTGAGACCTTCTCCGGGGCAAAAGCGTGGACCGTCATGATAAAAAAGCCGATGACATTTGTAAAAAACACGGTAAAGTCAACGCGCAGCAGGCGGTTCAGGGCCAGAGACAGCGTCAGCAATGCCCATGCATAAAAATAAAGCCCCTCAGACAATGTCAAGACCGGGAACCGTCTGGTGTGAGCCATGTACAAAATAAATATAACCGTCTGCAATGCCCAGACAACGGAAAGAAAACGGAAGGCAGCCTTGTTAGCCTTCCGGTTCCGGTGGAGAAAGTCAAGAAAATAAAGCAAAATACTGGCTGCATAAAGCAAAATCATGCCTTCATGCAGTCTGTCCGTCCATACGGCATACATTGCCGGGCTCCCCGGTTAACCCGAATAGGACGGGCGGACTGCATGCCGCGCCATTTCGGCTGCCGGTTCCGCTTGTCCCGTTTCTGTTTCTAAATTAAAAATTTGGCGGAACAGTTCTAGATTCCGGGCTGCATCCGGCGAACCCGCCATTTCTTTTGCCTGCAGAATCGGATCTTTCAGCATCTGGTTAATAATGCTTTTTGTATGTTTGCTGATGACTTTCCGTTCGCGTTCTGTTAAGTCCGGCAGCTTCCGTTCAATGCTTTTCATCGTTTCCGCCTGGATCGCGAGCGCTTTTTCCCTGAGCGCCGTGATCACCGGCACCACCCCGAGTGTATGGACCCATTCATTGAATGCGCAAACGGCATCGGAAATCATGTCCGCAATCTGCCGGGCGGCTTTTTCGCGTTCTTTCAAGTTGGCTTCCACGATGCCTTCCAGGTCGTCAATATCATACAAGAAAACGGATTCAAGGGACGCGGCTTCCGGATCAATATCGCGCGGCACGGCAATATCGACAAGCAGCAGTGGGCGCCCGTTCCGTTTCTTTTCAATGGGTTTTAACTTGTCTGCTGTAAGGATGTACCCTTTTGCCGAAGTGGAGGTAATCGCGATATCCGCATCCAAAAGCGCCGTTTCCAAAGATGCCAGCCCGAGTGCCTCGCCATCGAAGCGTGCGGCAAGAAGCCCGGCTTTTTCCGGCGTCCGGTTGATGACGGTAATCCGGGTGGCACCGCTGCCGTGAATGTTTTCCGCAGCCAGTTCGCCCATCTTGCCGGCGCCGATGATGACCACTTTTTTATCAGCCATATCGCCAAAAATTTTCTTCGCAAGCTCCACAGCCGCATAACTGACCGAAACAGCATTGGAAGCAATTTCCGTTTCCGTATGGGCTTTTTTCGCTAGTGTGACCGCATCTTTGAACAGGCGGTTAAAAATGGTGCCGGTTGAACCGGATGCTTGGGCCAGCAGAAAACTGTCCCTCACCTGCCCGAGAATTTGCGTTTCACCGAGCACCATCGAGTCAAGCCCGCAAATCACTTTAAACAAATGCGCAATGGCTTCGTTGTCTTCGTAAATAAACAGATAGGGGGCAAATGCTTCCTTATCTATTCCGAACCATTCTGACAGAAAATCTTTAATATAATAACGCCCGGTGTGTGCCTGGTCGGCAACCGCATAAATTTCCGTACGATTGCATGTAGACACGATGACATTTTCCAAAATGCTCTTTTTCTTTTGCAGCGCCGCCATCGCATCCGCGAGTTCCGCCTCATCAAACGACAGCTGTTCGCGGATTTCAACCGGCGCAGATTTATAATTTAATCCGACAGTAAGTATTCTCATTGTTGCCCTCCGGCACCCCCATTTTATCTTGCCAAATGCATAGGATTGAATGTTGATCTATGTTAAGATGAATAGAAGAAAAAAGCTCGTTTTTCTCTTTTGAAATAATACCATTCCTACCTGTAAAATAGCAGAAACAGGCGATGGTTTCAAGCATCTAGATTGAAGGAAAGAAGTGTGTCCCATTGAAAAGCCGCAAAATTTTTTCCGCGATTATCCTGATCGGGTTCGGGCTGTATTTTTATTTGCAGCGTTTTGACCTCACCGGCATGAAGGACTACTTTACATGGCCGACGCTGTTGATCATTGTCGGGCTCGCTTTTTTAGGCGAAGGCTACTGGGGCCGAGACGGGGAATCAATTTTGCCGGGGGTCATTCTCGTCGGGTTCGGCCTCCACTTCCACCTTGCCGGCAAAATCGCCATTTGGCCGGATAATATCGGGGTCTTTGTTCTCATTATTGCCATCGGCTTTTTGCTCCGTTCGCAAAAAACCGGGGACGGCACGTTTTACGGGCTGTTGTTTCTCGTGCTATCCATATTGCTCCTGTTTTCCGATAAAGTAATGGGATGGTTCGGCCTTGTCGAAAACAATGTTTCTTCCCTGATCAATTTCTGGCCGGCCGTGCTTGTCGTAATCGGCGTCTACCTGCTGTTTGCGAAAAGAAGGGGGCGGAAATAACACCCGCCCGTGCAGTCCGGCATGAAAAGCCAAGTACCCAAACAGCCCCGCGCGCCCAAAAAAACAACCAGGCGCTCATTACCGGCATTTTCCGGGGCCGGACCGCTAAAAAATACGATTTTAGATCCGGATCCTGCAGAAAAGCCCGGTGCCCGCATGCTGGCCCCGGGCTTTATTCACTTAATTCTTTCCATCAGGGAAGCCCACACTTTGTCCTTTCCCTCTCCTGTTTCAGATGAAAATAAAATGATTTCGTCTTCTTTTTCCAGATTCAGCGTTTCTTTTGCTGTTTTCAAATGAGATGCCCATTTGCCTTTCGGGATTTTGTCAGCTTTTGTGGCAACGACGATACACGGGATTTTATAGTACTTTAAAAAATTGTACATCAAACAGTCATCGTTTGTCGGCGGATGCCGGACATCGACAATGAGCACGACCGTCTTCAGCTGTTTTCTTGACGTCATGTACGTCTCAATCATCCGGCCCCATTTTTCCCGTTCTTTTTTCGACACCTTCGCAAACCCGTAGCCGGGAACGTCGACAAAGTATAATTTGTTTTCGATTTTGTAAAAGTTCAGCGTCTGGGTTTTCCCCGGCTTGGAAGAGGTTCTGGCAAGGGCTTTACGGTTGATCATTTTATTGATAAAGGAAGACTTTCCCACATTTGACCGTCCGGCAAGCGCAATTTCCGGCAAATGCCCTTCCGGATATTGCTCCTGCCGCACCGCGCTGATGACCAGTTCTGCCTCCGTTACTTTCATTTCTCCTCACCTGCAATGGCAATTTCAATGACTTCATCCATATGCGTGACCGGGTAAAAATGGAGATCCCCACGCACGCTTTCCGGAATGTCATCCAAATCTCTCTCATTTTCTTTCGGAATAATAATTTTCTTCAGCCCCGCTCTATGTGCGCCGAGCGACTTTTCCTTCAATCCGCCGATCGGGAGTACTCTGCCGCGCAGGGTGATTTCGCCTGTCATCCCGACTTCCTTATGCACGGCATGCTTCGTCAGTGCGGAAATCAGGGCGGTCGCAATCGTGATCCCGGCAGAAGGGCCGTCTTTCGGCACAGCGCCTTCCGGAACGTGGATATGAATATCATACTTTTCATGGAAATCAGGCGCAAGCCCGAGTGCTTCCGCTTTGGAGCGGACAAAACTGAAGGCGGTCTGAGCGGACTCTTTCATCACATCACCGAGTTTTCCGGTCAGGACCAGCTTTCCTTTCCCCGGTGAAAGCGACACTTCGATCTGAAGCGTATCGCCACCGACGGTCGTGTAGGCAAGCCCGGTCGCTACGCCAATCTGGTCTTCCATCTCGGCCTGCCCGTAATGGAAAAGCGGCTTCCCGAGAAAGTCAACGATATTTTTTGCTGAGACCGTGACCCGTTTCCTTTTCCCTGATACTATGATTTTCGCCGTTTTCCTGCAAATTTCGGCCAATCTCCGTTCCAGGCCGCGCACGCCTGCTTCGCGTGTATAGCGGCGCACGATCAGGCGGAGGGCTTCCGCATCCATCCTCAGCTGATTGCGAGCAAGCCCGTTTTCTTTTATTTGCTTAGGGAGCAGATGGGTCTTGGCAATTTCAATTTTTTCCAATTCCGTATATCCGGAGATCGAAATGATTTCCATCCGGTCGCGCAAAGGGCCGGGAACCCCAGACAGATCGTTGGCCGTTGCAATAAACATCACTTTCGACAAATCATACGGCTCTTCAATAAAATGGTCGCTGAACGCATGGTTCTGTTCCGGATCGAGCACCTCAAGCATTGCGGCTGAGGGGTCGCCGCGAAAGTCGCTGGCCATTTTATCGATTTCATCGAGCAAAAAAACCGGATTTATCGTGCCGGCTTTTTTCATGCCCTGGATGATCCGCCCCGGCATCGCGCCGACATACGTTCTCCGGTGGCCACGGATTTCCGATTCGTCCCTTACACCGCCGAGCGAAACGCGGACAAATTTTCTGCCCAAAGATTTTGCGATTGACCGTGCCAGGCTCGTTTTCCCGACACCCGGAGGCCCGGCAAGGCAAAGGATCGGCCCCTTGATCGACCGGGTCAGCTGCTGCACCGCCAAGTATTCAAGGACGCGCTCCTTTACTTTTTCAAGGCCGTAGTGGTCTTCGTTCAAAATCTTTTCCGCTTTCGCGACGTTGAGATCATCTTCTGTGGCGTTCGACCACGGGAGTGTGATGAGCCAGTCCAAATAGTTACGGATCACCGCGCTTTCAGACGAAGCGGCCGGGATTTTTTCATACCGGTCCAATTCTTTGAATGCGGAATTGCCCACATGCTCGGGCATGCCGGCATTTAAAATTTTTTCGCGCAGCTCATGCACTTCCGCCGTTTTGCCTTCTTTATCCCCGAGTTCTTTCTGGATGGCTTTCATTTGTTCCCGCAAATAATATTCTTTTTGCGTCCGCTCCATCGACTTTTTCACTTGTTGGCTGATTTCTTTTTCAAGCTGCAAAATTTCCTGTTCATTTTTGATCAGCCCGATCAGCTTTCGTATTCTTTCTTTTATATCAATCGTTTCGAGAATGTCCTGCTTTTGCGGAAGGCGGAGCGGCAAATGGGATGCGATAATATCGGCCGCCTTGCCCCCGTCTTCCATATCGGAGACCGCCTGGAAGGTTTCACCCGAAATTTTTTTCGACTGGCTGATGTACTGATCGAAAAATTCGAGCATCGTGCGCATCAACGCTTCCGTTTCAGCATCCGGCCGAAACTGCTCATCAAATGTTTCGACTTCGACGGAATAAAAGGTGCCTTCATCTTCAAAAGAGACGATTTTTGCGCGCCGCACGCCTTCCACGAGCACCCGGATCGTCCCGTTCTGCAGTTTCATCATCTGGTTCACTTTTGTGAGCGTTCCGGTTTGGTATAAATCTTCCTGTTTTGGTTCTTCGATGGAAACGTCTTTTTGTGTCGTCATGAAAACTTCGCTGCCATGCATCATGGCGTTTTCAAGGGCCTGGACAGAGTAGTCCCGGCCGACGTCCAAGTGCAAAACCATCGATGGATACACAAGAATCCCCCGTAAAGGAAGCAAAGGAATTGTGTATGCGGATTGTGTTGTCATCTCAGCACCCCTATCTTGATACGTCTTTTAGGGGGCCTGTCCATTAACCCCCTATGAGCGCATTGTCGTTAAAATGTTTCTTTAATGCGATATCCAGGACTTCTTCCAGCTGCCGGACCGGAACGATCGCAATGCCTGTGATTTCCTTGAACGTGGCCTGCATGTTTTCGGCAGGAATGATCACCGTTTTGGCTCCTGCCTGTTTTGCTGCTTTTATTTTGGCATACACGCCGCCGACCGGTTTGACCTTGCCGTGCAGGCTGATTTCCCCTGTCATGGCTACTGTCTGGTCAACAGGAATTTTATAAATGGCGGAATAAATGCCGCATGCCATCGCAATCCCGGCGGAAGGGCCGTCAATCGGAATCCCGCCCGGAAAATTGACATGGAGGTCATACTGGTCAGCGGGGACACCCATCGTCCGTAAAACAGTAATGACGTTTTCGGCGGAACCTCTTGCCATGCTTTTTCTGCGGACCGATTTCCCTTCGCCGCCAATACTCTCTTCGTCCACAATCCCGGTAATGTTGACGCTGCCCCTTTCTTTTGCCGGAATGGCCGCTACTTCAATTTCAAGCAGCATCCCTGTGTTCGGACCGGTTACGGCAAGCCCGTTAACAAGCCCTGCAGCCGGCTGTTCAGGGGCCTTTTTCTCATAGCGCGGCGACAACTGGCTGGCTGTTGCCACCCATTCCAGGTCCTCCTCCCGGATAAAATCCTGTCCTTCCTGGATTGCAAGCCCTGCAGCAATTTGCACCATATTGACCGCTTCCCTGCCATTTTGCGTATATTGCGCCAAAATGTCCAGCCCGTTTTCGCTGATTGCCATATGGATTTTATCAGCTGCTTTTTTTGCAACCTGTTTAATTTCACCGCGGTCAAGTTCGCGAAAAAACACTTCCATGCAGCGCGAACGGATGGCAGCCGGAATTTCTTTCGGCGTTCTGGTCGTTGCGCCGATCAGCCGGAAATCTGCAGGTAGTCCATTTTGAAAAATATCATGGATATGATGTGGAATTTCCCGGTTTTCGGGATTGTAATACGCACTTTCCAAAAAAACTTTCCTGTCTTCTAGTACTTTCAATAATTTATTCATTTGGATCGGATGCAATTCCCCGATTTCATCAATAAACAAGACGCCGCCGTGGGCAGAGGTGACCGCACCCTGTTTCGGCTGCGGGATGCCGGCCTGCCCCATGGCGCCCGCCCCCTGGTAGATCGGGTCGTGCACGGAACCGATTAAAGGATCGGCAATGCCCCTCTCATCAAAGCGGGCTGTTGTGGCATCCAGTTCAACAAAAACAGCGTCACGTTGAAAAGGGGATTTCGGATTTTTTTTAGCTTCCTCAAGCACAAGCCGGGCCGCTGCCGTTTTGCCGACACCGGGCGGCCCGTAAATGATACAGTGCTGCGGGTTTGGGCCGCAAAGTGCCGCCCGCAGTGCTTTAATGCCGTCTTCCTGGCCCACAATATCCGCGAATGCTGCCGGGCGGACGCGTTCCGAAAGCGGCACAGATAAAGAAATTTCCCGTAGTTTCCGCAACTGTTCCATTTCTTTTTTTGATTCGCGGTCTATCGTAATTTTTTGTGTTTTTTGGCTTTTTAGCAAGTTCCAAAAGTAAAGCCCGATAATGATCCCGAAAAATAGCTGGATCAATAAGGCAATCCCCGTCCAATTCATCCTGTTCCCTCCAAGCATTTCAGTTGCAGCCTGATCATGCCGCTTCCTTATTTACCTAGTATCTCCGGCTGCCGGAGGGAATAAACGGGGATTTCTGAAAACCAGGAACGGCTGGGCGGAAGAAAAAAGGGCAAGCGCACCGCTCGCCCATTGCTTCTTTATTCTGCTTCGCCTCTCATTTTTCCGGCGCTGTGCCAATACCAGGAATTTAGCCCTGCTGCCTTAGACCGGTTCCTGTTCAAAAAAGAATGTTCACGCCGGATTGCCGGCGGGCAGCCCGGCTCCGCTTATTTATGCCGATTTTGTCTGGTCGCTGCCTTCAATGACTGTGCCGTCTTTCAGCACGAGCCTCGGGAATTCTTTGTCCAGGACGGATTCTTTTGTAACAATACATTTTTCAATATCTTCCCGGGACGGCAAGTCAAACATGACATCGAGCATAATGCCTTCAATAATGGAACGCAAGCCGCGTGCACCCGTTTTTCTTTCGATCGCTTTTTTCGCGATTTCCTTCAGCGCATCCTGTTCAAATTCCAATTCTACATGGTCGAGTTCCAGCATTTTTTTATACTGCTTGACCAGCGCATTTTTCGGTTCGGTCAAAATTTTAATCAATGCCTCTTCATCCAATTGTTCCAAAGTAGCAATGACCGGAAGGCGGCCGATGAATTCCGGAATCAGCCCGAAAGAAAGCAAATCTTCCGGCAGTACGTGCTTCAGGAGCGATTGTTCATCGAGTTCGTCATTTTTTAAATCGGTGCCGAAACCGATCACTTTTTTGCCGAGGCGGCGTTTAATGATCTGGTCGATGCCGTCAAACGCACCGCCGCAAATAAACAGAATATTGGTTGTGTCAATCTGGATAAATTCCTGGTGCGGATGTTTGCGCCCTCCTTGAGGCGGAACGCTCGCAACCGTGCCTTCCAGAATTTTCAGGAGCGCCTGCTGCACGCCTTCGCCGGAAACATCGCGTGTAATCGAAGGGTTTTCCGATTTACGGGCAATTTTATCAATCTCATCAATGTAGATGATGCCTTTTTCCGCTTTTTCCACATCATAATCAGCTGCTTGAATCAGCTTTAACAAAATATTTTCGACGTCTTCCCCGACATAACCGGCTTCCGTCAACGATGTGGCATCGGCAATCGCAAACGGCACATTTAAAATACGTGCCAGCGTTTGCGCAAGCAGCGTTTTCCCGCTCCCTGTCGGCCCGATTAAGCAAATATTGCTTTTTGCCAGTTCGACTTCATCGATTTTGCTGTTGGAATTAATCCGTTTATAATGGTTATATACGGCAACCGCAAGCGATTTTTTCGCCTGTTCCTGGCCGATCACGTATTCCGCAAGAATTTCACGGATTTCATGCGGCTTCGGAATGTCTTTGAATTCTACTTCTTCTTCTGTGCCAAATTCTTCTTCAACAATTTCCGTGCACAATTCAATACATTCATCACATATATACACACCCGGACCAGCGACCAATTTTCGCACCTGGTCCTGCGATTTTCCGCAGAAAGAACATTTTAACTGCTGTTTTTCATCGCTGAATTTGAACATTCCATTCACCCCTTATATTGTACTTCTTCCATTCCATTGGCAGTTCCCGAAATAACAGGGACCCTTCATGACTCCCGCTTACCATTATACAAACCCCTTTTGCTGTGATTTGTATATGGATTGTATCACAAAACGATGCCGGCAGGAAATAAACTGCTTATACCATTCTCCATGCATATGTAAAATTCCTGTCTACTCCAGATTTTCCCAAAAACCAGACGAATATGCTTCTCCATCCTGAAAAATTGCATCGGCTAAGTTTCTGGTGCGCTTATCTTACAGTATGGGCTTCTATGTATTTTTTGGCACAGCCCGCAGGTTAGAAAACAAGACACGAGCCAGTGCCGTGCCTTGTATTTCTATTTATATTATGCAACAGTTTTGCTGTTTTGCACAAGAAAATCGATCGCTTTGCGCGCTTTCAGATCGGCTTTAATGCCGTCCGTAGAACCGAGCACCCGCCTGATATCGTCAACGGACATGCCGTACATTTCGGACATGCGCTTCAGTTCTTCATCCACTTCTTCATCGGATACTTCAAGGTTTTCCGCATTGGCAATCGCTTCAAGCGTCAGATTAAAGCGGACGCGTTTTTCCGCATCTTCTTTCATCTGATTGCGGAGCGCTTCTTCATTCTGGCCGGAGAACTGATAGTAAAGTTCGAGGTTCAGCCCCTGGGCACTCAAGTTTTGTTCGAATTCTTGCAGCATGCGGTTTAATTCCGTATTGATCATCGCTTCTGGAATGTCCATTTCTGCATTTTCCGCAGCTTTTTCGACCACTGCATCTTCAACCGCGTGTTTTGCTGCATGTTCTTTCGATTCTTTTAAATCTTTTTGGATTTTTTCTTTTAATGCATCCAGCGTTTCCACTTCGTCATCCGCATCCTGCGCGAATTCATCGTCCAGTTCAGGCAGGTGTTTCGCTTTGATTTCATGGACTTTCACCTTGAAAGTAGCTTTTTTGCCTGCAAGTTCACTAGCGTGGTATTCTTCCGGGAAAGTAACTTCAATTTCTTTTTCATCGCCGGTTTTTACGCCTGCTAATTGTTCTTCAAAACCTGGGATAAAGTTGCCCGAACCAAGTTCAAGCGAATAGTTTTCCGCAGATCCGCCTTCAAACGCTTCGCCGTCAACGAATCCTTCGAAGTCGATGACAACCGTGTCGCCCATTTCCGCTTCGCCGTCTTCTTTGATCACGAGTTCGGCAAGGCGTTCCTGCAATTTCTTCAATTCTTCTTCCACGTCTTCGTCCGTTACGTCTGTATCCGGTTTTTCGACTTCAAGGCCTTTGTATTCGCCAAGTTTCACTTCCGGTTTCACGGTAACAGTCGCTTTAAAGATTAGCGGTTTACCTTTTTCCATTTGTTCGACATCGATATTCGGCGTATCAACCGGTTCAATACCGGTTTCTTCGATCGCTTTTTCGTATTCGCCAGGCACGATCATATCCAGTGCATCCTGGTAAAGAGATTCTACACCGAAACGTTTTTCAAATAAAGGACGCGGGATTTTGCCCTTCCGGAAACCCGGGACATTGATTTGTTTCACTACTTTTTTGAAGGCTTTATCCAGACTTTTATCAACCGTTTCAGCATCTACTTCAACTGTCAGGATCCCCTGGTTTCCTTCAGTTTTTTCCCATTTTGCTGACATACCTTTCCCTCCAACAATCTATAAATAATAATGTAATAATAGGAAATAGACCGGGTCTGTTTCCTGATTCCCTTGTCTATTGCTTTTTTCAAATACGGATTGAAAAAAGACAGTTTACAACCATTTAATTATAACATAGCTTTTTTGTCTTTCAATGATGAGCCTACAGATTCGGCAAAGAAATTTCCTCAAGGCTTTCGAGATAGCGGACGGCCTCAAGCAAGGTATCCGGCTCCACCGAATAGTACATCGCGATTTTATCAAAATACGCTTCCTGCCCGAAAAGCTTCAGGCCCATGCTGTAGTAGGCAGCCGTCCACAGCGCGGGATCTTCCGGCTCCGGTTCAAACGGGTACAGCAGGAAAAAATGCCGGTCCAAAACCGTTTTAATCTGAGCAAAAAGTGTCGGATTTTTTTGTTCGACATCCCTTGAAAGCCGCGTAATCAAAAGATTATACAGCTGCGTTTCAAAAATCGGCAAAAGATGCGCGGGATTTACGGCGCCAGCCTTGCCGAGTTTTTGCACCTCGAATTCATCCGTGATCCCCTGTTCTTTTAAAACGTTCAGCAAAAGGGTCTGGATAAACGGATGTTTGTCCGGATCCCGGATATATGCCCGGATTTCATCGAGATACGGCCGGATATTTTCATGCACAAGATGCGAAACCCGCAAGATTTGTTCTTCCTGGTCCCCGGTTTCAAAAAGCTTACGGCCCGTATGCTCGGGCTCCCGTTCTGGTTTTGGCATTTGCATCCGCTTTTCACTGAAAGCGAGCAGTTTTTCATAATGATCCAGCTTGTCCGGTGGGGCTTCTTTTTCTTCCAGCAGAGCGCGCAAGGTACTGCTGATTTCTTCATGTTCACCGAGCTGGACAAGAATCATGAGAAACAGATCGAGGATTTCGAAGTAGTCACCGTTTCCTTCACGAAGCATTTGTCTGCCTTGTTCTTTCGCCCCTTCATAATCGCCGGCTTCATAGAGCGCAATCATGTAGGCGGTCCCGATTTCCCCATCGTCATGGTCAAGCCGGCGTGCCTGGCGAAGCAGCGCGGCAGCTTCTTTATATTCTTTTTGGCTGATGGATTCGAGTCCCCGCTCCAAGAGGCGTTCTTTCAGACGGGGGAACGGCACCACATTGCTTTTTCCGTTTTTCATTGTCCATTCCGCCTTTTTTTAGATCGTCACTAGTGTAGCATGAACCGGTTTTTTTGCAAAGGGTTTATACTGCCAGGGGGCTTTCTATTATGAAAAAAGCCAAACACAGAAAGCCATAAAGCTTCCGTGTCCGGCTTGCTTATTTCTTGTCCGGTCTGATATCGTGAATGTCCTCTTCCTCAGCCATTTCCGTGCCATAAGCAAGGCGTTGATTTTGCCTTTTTGCCGTGTTTTCAGCGCTTGGGGCATCATGATGCAAAAACCTGTGCACGAGCACTTCCGCAGCCGAAATCAGGCAGGCGGCAATGAAGCTGCCCCATGCAATTTGCAAATAATTGTCAAGCACGACGTTCCCGAAAATCCAGACACTGGCATAAACAAGCAAAAAATCAACAACGGTTGCTTTCCAATTCCCAATGCGTGGCAAAAGGAGCACATCTCCAACAACATAAGACACTATTGTGACAAGCAGGCTGAACGATAAAATGTCTGTGATCGTCGCATCGAAAAAGAGATCAAGCGCAACCGCAAAAGCGACAATGCACGTGATAAATTTTGCCAGTAAAACGATTGCATTTCGCATTTCAATTCCTCCCTTAAACAGGCAGTTTTACTTATAGTTTGTCCAAATGAAAAAGGATTGAAACATGATGGGATGATTTAAAAGAAGAAAAAAGGGGTAATGAATAACAAGTCTACACATGACGGAGGGATTCGATGAAAAGGTCAATGATGAATCTGATTTCAGGCACTTTGCTTTCCGCCGGGGGAGCCGTGCTGGTCATGGCCGCTTGCAATAAACGGCAAAAAGATTCGGCTGAAACTTGGGAAGACACGGATATGAGAAACAGCAAAAAAATCGACCGGATGGAAAGTGTGGATGCAGACAAAGTGCCGGAAGAAAAAGGACTTACACAGCTGGACTCCACATACCGTTCCGAATGGATCGCAAACGGATTTCCGCAAACCCATAAAGAAATGAAAGAACTGGAAAAAGAAGGGCAAAAATCATAACTGCTCTTTCCGCCATTTTACACAAAAGGCCGGGCAACAAGGGAAAATCCCTGCTGCCCGGCCTTTTTGCGGTTATACGCTACGTCTCAGGAGGGATTCGATCAAAGTAGGAAAATTGCAGGGATAAAAAAGGGATACTGCCACAGTGTTCTAATCTGCGTTAGCATCCCTTAGCTGTCCAAAACCCTTTCATATCAAGGGTTTATCTTCAAAATGCGCTACGTCCCAGGAGGGATTCGAACCCCCGACCTGCGGCTTAGAAGGCCGATGCTCTATCCTGCTGAGCTACTGGGACACTTTAAAATGGTTTGTTGTCAAATATTTTCCATTTCAATCAAAAATCACTTGAAAACAAACCTTATAAGGTTTGTTACGAACATATTTCATTTTAATCAGCAGGCGGGCAAATGTCAATCATGAATTTGAAAAAAACACGATTTTTTCCTGCAACGGGCGGGTGCAGCAGCAGGCAGCGGTTTCCGCAACCGGATTGGCCCGGCTTCGTACCCGCCTTGCTCTGCAGCCGGAGTTCCCGGCGTCATAACGAGAATTCCTGGCGTAAATCCTCAAGTTCGCGGTGCTTGTCCGTATAAAATGAAACACGGATCGTATTTCCGTTTTTCTCCACAACCGCATACGTCCGTTCCGTCCTGCCCCTTGGCATCAAAAGGCTGCCGGGATTCAGGAAAAGAGTATTTTCAATCAGCTCGGCACCGAGAATATGGGAGTGCCCGAAAAAAACAAAATCCGCCCCCACTTCTTTTGCTTTATAAGACAAATTCAACAGGGTCATTTTTACATTATAATGGTGGCCGTGGGTGACAAATATTTTGCTGTCCCCAATTTCTTTCGTGATATCAAGCGGAAATTTCCGCTCATAATCGCAATTGCCGCGCACGGTTAAAAAGTCCCGGATGGCCTCCTCGTCCGCTCGCAACTCCGAATCGCCGCAATGGATCATCGCGTCCATTTCCCCGCCGTACCGCCGTTTAAGCTCGATCAGCTCTTCCGTAAGTCCGTGGCTGTCACTTGCAATCAGCAGTTTCATTTTTTGCCTTCCTCCCCTAAAATCGAATACAGTGCATCCGAAAGTTTTGCCAGTGCATGGGCACGGTGGCTGATTTTATTTTTTTCTTCGGCAGAAAGCTGGGCAAGCGTTTTGCCGGACGGAAGCATAAAAATGGGATCGTACCCGAATCCGTTCTCTCCGATCCTTTCCCGCGTGATCCTTCCCTGAAGCGTCCCGGACACCGTAAATGTTTCTTTTCCAGGGCGGGCAACCGCAAGTGCACAATAAAAAGAAGCTGTACGTTTTTCATCCGGTACCCCTTCAAGCTCGGAAAGCACCTTATCGATGTTTGCCTCATCATTTTTCTCTTTCCCTGCATAGCGTGCAGAATAAACCCCCGGCCTGCCGCCAAGCGCATCGATCATAAGCCCCGAATCATCGGCAATTGCCATCATGCCGTATGCATTGGCCGCCGCTTCCGCTTTTAAAATCGCATTTTCTTCAAACGTTTTCCCCGTTTCCTCTACGTCCGGTGCGCCTTCCATATCCAAAAACGTTTTCACCTCGAGCTCGAACCGGGAAAATAAAGCTGCAAATTCTTTTGCTTTACCTTTGTTTTTTGTTGCAATCAAAACAGCCGCCAATTTTCTCCCCCTTTTAAAGGAAATGTATTATGTATGCACGATACAAATAAGAGGTAGTCTGGCTACCCCTTTTGTCCCATATTCTATAGTATAACAAAAAAACCACGCTAAAAACTACCCGTGTTGACTTTTTCCGGCCTTGTCACCGGTTCTGAAACCGATTTTCCGTCTTCTGTAACAAGCTTTGTACTGCCGTCCACTTCGACTGCAACGCTTTTAATCCCTTTTTGCTCGGTCAGCGTCAGGACGAGCGGATCGAGCACTTCGTTTGAGATCATCTTTTTATCGAGGCTCCCTAAAATTTCTTTATTAAAATCAACCGTCACTTTCCCGTTTGCCACTTCCGGCTGTTTCTTCAGTTTGACATCGTCCATGAATCCGGACACAAGATGGGAACCCGGGGAAGGACCTTTAACCAGTTCTTCAACCGCTGCTGCGACATCGTCCTTGTTACTGTCCGCAACGCGCTTCGTTACCGGCACATAATAGCTTTGCTCCCCTGTTTCCGCCAAATAATAAACGGTGACCGGATGGGTATTTGTAATATCGGCAACATACTTTGTATCCGTATTGATGCCTGCCTCCCTTGTCAAACCATCCGGGCTTACGGGTGTCCCCGCAACCGGCATCGCCTTCAGTTTTTTGCCATTCATTTTAAGCGAGACCTTTTGAATGGAGTCGAACTGGGTCAGCGTCCATGTGACCGATTCCAATATTTTTTGTTCATCGTGCGCTTGATAGTCTTTGAAATCCCCCGAAAAGTCGACCGTCGCCAAACCGTCTTTCACATCTACCGACAACTGCGTATTCGCGGGAAGGACCGCGCGGAAGCCGTTCGGCAGCAAATTGGAAACCGGGCCGTCCTGCACGAGGTATTCCAGTGCCTGTTTTGCAATGCTTTTGCTTTCGGGCAAGGCGATCGTTTGTGGAACGACATAACCGTATTTATCAATCAAATACAGCTCTGTTAGCACCTGCCCTTTCTTTGCTTTTGCGGTTTGTTTCGCTCCGTCTTTTACAGAAACACTTTGATGTGGATCAATTTTTTCCGGCTGCTTCTCAGGTAGCAGGCTGCAACCCGAGATCCAGATGCTGCATGCCGCAAACGCCAGGGCAAGTTTGCCGGCTGCCTTTGCTTTTTTTACCATCCCTTTCCCCTCCCGAAGACTGTTTGTACTACTATGTATACTGGCATTCCGAAAAATTAGACCGGACATGCAAAAATTTCGGGGCAGAATAAAAACGGCACGCTTTTCCATAATAAAAATACAGCTGAACAGGAGGGATTGATTTGGACCAGACACTGGGCGTTCATGAAACGCTTGATATGCACGAAATATTAATGTTTAAAAACATCTGCTTAACAAAATCCGCAACCATGTCGGCCATTGCACAGGATCCGGCTTTAAAAGAACTGCTCGGGCAGAATGCAAAGCAGGCGAAGCAGGATATCGAACAACTCATGTCGCTTTTGGGGAGGGAAGAAAAATGAACGGCTTTCTCCAAAACATCATCGGGATGGGGGACATGTCAGACAGCATCATTGCATCTGACTTGCTCATTTCAACAAAGTCCGGTGTGAAGATGCTCGCGTTTGCGGTAACCGAGGCGGCAACAGCGGAAGCCAGAGCCGCTCTTTCCGCACAGCTTCTGGCGGCCATTGACATGCATGATAAGATCATGGACTTTATGATTGAAAAGGGTTACTATCACCCTTATCATATAGAGGACCAGTTGCATGTCGACATGCAGGCAGCCCGGACCGCCTTACAAATCCCCCTTCCCGATTAAACGGCGTACCCACTGCTTTACTTTACGTCAGTTTAAAGCGCAGCCGGCCTTCTCCCTCTTATCTGCTGGCTTTCGCTTTACACATTTGAAGAGGACAGGCACGAAAAACCCGGCCTGCTTTTAAAAAAAGCAGCGCCGGGCTTTTTTTACGGCTTGAGGACCACTTTTATGCAATTGTCCGTTCTTGTATCAAACACTTCGTATCCTTTTTCAGCCTGGTCAAGCGGCAATACATGCGTCACGATGTCGCTGAGTGTGACTTTTTCCTGCGCCACAAGGTCATACAGAAACGGCATATAATGAATGACCGGCGCCTGTCCCGTGCGAAGGCTGACATTGCGCTGGAAAATATCGCCGAGCGGAAATGCGTTGTAACGGCCGCCGTAAACACCTGTTACCTGGATGGTGCCGCCTTTTCTCACCGCCTGTGACGCGATGACAAGCGCACTCATCGCCCCGCCCTGGAGTTTCAGCCCGGATGTCAAATATTCCATCGGTGTCATTTTTCCGTCCATGCCAACTGCATCAATGACAACATCCGCACCGCCTTTAGTGAGTTCTTTCAAATATTCGCCGGTATTGTCGTGCTGTTCAAAGTTGACGGTTTCCACTTTGTTATACTTCTTGGCATGCTGCAACCGGTAATCCAGATAATCAACGGCAATGACACGTTTCGCCCCTTTCAGCCATGCAAATTTTTGCGCAAGCAGGCCGACCGGTCCACAGCCGAGCACGACAACCGTGTCACCGTCTTTTACACCCGCATTGTCCACCGACCAGAACGCAGTGGAAGCGGCATCTGAAAGCAACACGAGTTCTTCATCTTTGACTTCGCTGTTTTCCGGAATTTTAAACGGTGTAAAATTCGCATACGGGACGCGTAAATATTCCGCCTGGCCCCCCGGATAGCCGCCTGTCAGATGGGAATATCCAAAATAGCCGCCCATCTCGCCGTTCGCATTCGCATTGTCACACTGGCTTTCCAGATGGTGTGTGCAATACCAGCATTCCCCGCAGGCGACAGTGAACGGTATAATCACCCTATCCCCTTTTTTGACTTTCGTGACATCCGGTCCGGTTTCTTCGACAATCCCGAGCGGCTCATGCCCGATGATATAGTCTTCCGGAAAATTCGGTATCATGCCGTGGATGAGATGCAAATCGGAGCCGCAAATGGCCGATGACGTAATTTTCACAATAATATCATCTTTTTTCTCTATTTTCGGTTCCGGCACATCTTTTACTCTGACATCTTTGATTCCCTGGAAAGTGACTGCTTTCATGTTTTCCTCCTATTCGTCCGCATCAATCTGCGCCATCATGCCCATGCGCGATGTATTGCCGGGAAACAGGTTCAGTTTGCCGATCATCAACGCCATGTCAGCGGATTTCATATCCAGTTTGTACTGGTCATCTACGTTATACGGGTGGAGCCAGCCTTTTTGCATCATGAAATTTGAAACCTCTTCATGAAGGGAAAGGCCCTCTGCAAGCTGTTTCTGGAATGCGGCCCTCACCGCAGGCGTTCTTGATTCCGTAATGGCTGCCGCTGCATTCCGGATCCCGGTTTTAATACTCATCAAAAATTCAAGTGCAACCGCTGAATCCGCCATTTCTGGCATGCCTTCCGCGTTTTCGATTTCCAAGTAATCATGAATCATTGCAGCATCCCTCCCGGATTCAGCTTGTATAAAGCTTTCATTTCTTGAATGGCTGCTTCTGCCTGCTGCACATCTTTTTCCATCAATGCCTTCAAATCCTGGTCGAATACCAGGCCGGACATCATTTTCGATTTTAATAAACAAATGGTTTTGAAATTGAGCATTTCATGGAGCTCCCTTGTTTCGTGGTAAGCCAAACCATTGTTTTCCATATATCCACCTCCGTTTTTCAAAAGCTATTGTGCCTATTCACAGCCGTTTCTATGCGGGCTTGGATGAAGGCAAAACAAAAAAACCACCCAATCAGGAGAGCGTCTCCCCCAATTGAATGGTTTCCACACCAGTAATATCCTGTTCAAGCCAGTCTGATGCAAGTGCGGCAAATATTTTGCTCGAGCCGGTAGTGTAAAAGCGGTGCTTCTGCCGCGTGTCTTCCATATTAAAAAGGTCATGGAAGTAAAGAAGCGTGCTTACTTCTCGCGCGGTTTCCTCCCCGGAACTGATGACCGAAACGCCCGCGCCCATCACGTTTTGGATAATCGGCCCGAGGAGCGGATAATGGGTACATCCGAGAATGACGGTGTCAATGCCGCAATTTTGGATTGGATACAAAGTTTCGGCAACAATTTTTTTGGCAATCGGACTGTTGTACTGGCCGCTTTCCACAAGCGGGACAAATTTCGGGCAGGCAAGCGCCGTAATCTTGACTTTTTTATTGATGCTTTTTAACGCCCGTTCATACGCCTGGCTTTTAATCGTGCCGATCGTGCCGAGCACGCCGATCCGGAAATTTTTTGTATGTTTTAAAGCGGCCCGCGCGCCGGGATAAATGACGCCGAGCACCGGAATCTTCAGCTCTTCTCTGACTTCGTCCAAAATCACTGCCGTAGCCGTATTGCAGGCGATGACCAGCATTTTTATTTGTTTGTCCATCAGAAATCGGATCATCTGCCAAGTGAATTTTTTGACTTCTTCCACCGGCCGCGGTCCATACGGGCATCGTGCTGTATCGCCCACATAATAAATGGTCTCATTCGGAAGCTGGCGCATCATTTCCTTTGCGACGGTCAGGCCGCCAACCCCCGAATCAATCACGCCAATTGGTGCATTCAAACTTCTCGCCTCATTCTGTCTTCATTTCCTGATGCAATTGCAGTAAGTTGTTTTTTAATTTGACCAGTTCATCCGGTGAAAAATGGCTCAGCACACCCTGCAAGTAAGCTTGCCGTTTTCGGATCACTTCGTCGATCAATACTCGTCCCTTTTCCAGTAAATGGATGCGGACAACCCGCCTGTCATGCGGATCTTTTACGCGCCTGACGAGTTCATTTTTTTCCATCCGGTCAATCAGGTCTGTCGTTGTACTGAAAGCCAGGTACATTCGGTTCGACAGTTCCCCGATCGTCATATCGCCTTCCTCAAAAAGCCATTGAAGCGCCAGAAACTGTGGCGGCGTGATTTTATAATCGCTTAATAATTCACGGCCCTTTTGCTTGACAATGCCGGATATGTAACGCAAATCTTTTTCAATTTGTGCTACAACTTCCGGATCATGTATGTATGGTTGCTGTTCCATGTCCAAAGCGGCCCCTCTCTCAAAAATACGGTGATGACTGTTTTACTATAAGCTATTTTGACCCTTTTCACCCGAAATTTCAAGACAGATTTTTACATAGTTTCGTTCCATTGCTTTCCAAGTAAAGCTGTGGAAGGAAAAGCGGCCCGGTATAGGGTTGTGAAAACACTGTCCGGGTAAAATTTGCATATTGAACAAGCTTCCGGTCCGCTATTTTTTGAAAAAGAAAACGGCCCGGTGCGGTTTCAAACCATATGGCGCTGTTGCGAACGACATTTATGTGGGTGTAGACTTGCATAAGCAACACCGTTTCAAACCATATGGCGCTGTTGCGAACGTGCACCGGGTGCGGGATGCAGGGGGATTTTTTGCCCGGCATTTCCCAACCGGATTTCTATATGCGTGAAAAAACGTGCAAGAGAAATTCGGTCGGGTAGGCCGTCACTCAGTTACGAGATTCGTGATAACGGCACGGCCGCGGTAAATTTTTACCACTGCTGCAGCGCGCCCTTTTGTTGCCGCCTGCTCGATTTCTTTCCCGCTATGTTGAGGCACAAAAAATTTATCAAGATGATAATCAATATACACTTTTTGCTCATCGTCTTCCCACTCGTAAGCCTTCCCTTTTAAATATATTCCGCCCCGCGGATTTTCGGCGGATACACTTTTCACATGGCAAATGCCCTTTTCATCTTTTTTAAGCAGGGCATACACGGTCAGTTCCCCGCCTTTATGGCCCGCAAAATACTCGATGGCACTGCGGTCCAGACGGCTGGCCGGTACCGTTTCCGCTTCAAGATTCACCTGTATATAATCGCCCCTGAAGGCATCCGTCGGGTCCACCGGTTCCATTTGCAGTTTGACCGGTTCCCCCACCGCAACCGTATATAACGGCAAAACAATCATCCCGAGTAAAATGGCAATCGGAACAAACGCAGCAAGCCCTCTTTTCACCAGATCATGCATGGCCGTTTCCCCCTTCTTTCCGCTGCTTTTCAAAATAAAAGCCAAAACCGATAAAAATTAGGCCGCCAATGATGAAAACAATGGATTTCGGCAAAAAGTCGTAGGAAAAGTCAAGGTAAAAACGCAGCACAAAAATGCAGAGAATGAAGATATTGGTAAGGCTGCCGGTTTTGATAAAATACAGGACAAGCAGAAAGTACACAACTGAAAATGCTAAATTGAAGTGGCTGCCAAAAACCGTACCTTCCCAAACAGACGAAAAAGTAAGCAGGATGCCCATCAAACCGTGAAGTAAATGGCCTTCCAGCCGCATCACTTCTCTGTACGCTTCCTGAACCGGCAATCGCAGCATCACGAAGCCGGCAACAAAGAGAAGCAGAAAGGCAGCCAAATGTCCGTATGCGGGAAAGAATGCACTGAGTTTAAACAGAAATACGGACAGCACGGCAATCGAAAGCGCGTTTACGAAAAACAGAAGCAGGCGGGAAGCAACCGTTTTTTCATTTATCCAGTAAAGTAATCCTGCTAAAAGTGCGGTAATGAGAACAGCGAAGTACCCGATGCCGGTATTTTCAGCATCCAAATACAAAAGGAAAAGCACTGTGGCAAAAATGGAGAGCCATTTGTCTTTCAGCACATAGGCCATTGGCAGCGATCCAATCCCCCACCATAAAAATGCCTGGCCGAATGAGCCGCCAAGGTTAAAAATTTGCCCGGTGAGAAAAATGCCCGCCCCGAAAAACAGGACACCAAGAAAGTACAAGCCGCGTGCTGTTTTCGGATGGCTGTTCTCCAGTTTGATAGCCGCTCCGTTCACGCCTGCAATCGCAGCAAGGATGATGAGAAATTTGACCGTTTTGCCAAGATAGACCCAATTGCTGGCAATAAAGCTGAAAATGCCCGCCCCAAGCAAAAGGGCCCCGACCATGACAAGAATGCGGACAAGGCTCACCCCCCGGGAAACCTCATACTGTGCAAGCATCTCGTCTTTTTGCGTATGCGTAATGGTCCCTTCTTCTTCAAAAAAAGCAAGCTCGCTTTTCATCCATGCATAGTTTTTTCTGCCAATCTTTCTTTTCATTTTGACTCCCCCTCATTTTGAAAAAAGCGCATACAGAACAAGCAAGACATGGATGATAAATAAAAATAGAATGCACAGTGACGCTTTGTATGACACTCCTTTCCTTGAGAGTAGCCAGATAAGCCACATCACGACAGGCAAAATGGAAAAACCGGCCCACTTATTTATAAATCCGTCCGGCCGTAAATATCCGTTAAAATGGAACGGAATGATCGCCGGTGCAAATGCAAACCCGATCAGGGATACAAGCGCGGCAACCAGTATCAAAATAAGCAAAAATGCCGGATCCGTCACTTTGAGAAAAAACCGCATAAACTCACATCCTTTCATGCTATTGTACTGTATTTTGGCGAATGTTCATATCATTTTTCCAGGCGGGAAAAGCCGGAAACAAAATGCCGGCAAAATATCATTCGCCCGTATGTTAAATTGCGATGCTTGCAGCTATAAATTTATTAATCTACATAAAACGTGCCAAAATCAATGACGTTCAGGACAGACATTGCTTCTGGCAACGTATAAAGAAGTAGTAATGTTTAGTTCAACTATATATCCTGAAAATATGTGCCGGCTGGCTTTCATTCTTCTGCTTGTGGCGCATCCATTGCGGTATGGGCGTCTATTTGCAAATTGGGCACAGCGGCGTTTGATTTTAGCCCAAATCGTCCGGCATCTTTGGAGAAATCTTCACACTGTCTCATTGAGGCGGGCTTGTAAAAAAGATAACATCCGGAAACCTGTAAAAACATCATTTGTTTCTCCATCCTCGTGATTTCCTTATACGGTATCCAGCGTTTAAACGGCCCGCCTTTTTAACATGATCCATTTTCGATCGGAACTTCATTCAAACGTCCATTGAAAACGATTCCGCTACGTGCACTTGTGGTCATTTTACTAAAACCGCCGGCAGATTTCCAGGTTCATCTAAAAATATGCAATCAATGTAAAAAACGGAATCAGAAAGGGTAAACGCTTTGTCCAAAAATCATCCCGTTTCTATCCCTTCTTTAAACCACAAAATCGACTGCAACATTGCAGCCGATTTTGTTTCAAAGCTTTAATTCCCCCATGCGGAGTAATTCAACAACAGCTTGCGAGCGCCCCTTGACTCCCAATTTCTGCATGGCGTTGGAAATATGATTTCGAACTGTTTTTTCGCTGATAAACAATTCGCTCGCGATTTCTTTTGTTGTCTTGTCTTGTACTAACAGCTCGAATACTTCTTTTTCTCTTTTTGTCAGCAGCGGTTTATGTGTGAAATCGTTGTCCTTCAACTATGATAACCCTCCTTGCCTTCGCCAGCTCTAAACCGCGGGGATGGGTATTTTGGTTGTCACGATATCTTATGTTCTTGCGCGGCCGGGAGTGACTTGACGAGGCAAGGAACAGCACAAATCCGAAAAAAAGGGCGGATGCCGGAACCCTTTCTGTATGAAAGGCAAACGAAACATTATCCGGCATTGTAAACTGGCAGATATAGATTCTATTTATGTCCTGGCCGGAGATGGCAAAACAGGCAAACAAGTGTTGTAAAAGCAATAAAATATACCAAGTATTGCCGCTCTTTTCTCCGCTAAAAAACAGTCCTCAACGTAAACACTTAAGCTTATTTTTTATGGCGGGTTACTTTCATTCAGTTGACGGATGAGACGGCGGCTTGCGGGTCGGCGAACCTCGCTCTTTCTTCCGCAGTCCACGGTATTCCTTTTCCGGTTGTGACCGAGATCTGCACCATTGTCCCGCGCCCGGTAAAACAGATTTCATTCGCTTCATTTTTCGCCATGTAGTGCAAGTCGACGGACGAGTTGCCGATTTTTGAAACTTTTACATAAATGCGGAGTTTGTCATTGAAAAAAACCTGTTGTAAAAAATCACACTGCAAATCCGCCACGACCGGGATGGAGCCGGTGCCTTTTTTTGCCCAGTCGCCCATAAACCCGAGTTGCTGGAGAAATTCAATCCGCGCTTGTTCAAAATAAATAAACGGAACCGTATTGTTCATGTGACCAAACATATCGGTTTCAGAAAAACGGACCGTGACCGGGAGATAATAGGAAAATCCTTCTTCCCAGGCGTTCCAGTCATCAATATAAGAGATGTGCTTTTTCAATGGGATACCTCCTTTTAATGAGTGAACAACCATTCATTTTTTATTTGAAAAGAAGTGCCACATCTACTGTTTCCGCTTTGATGTGGCACTTTTGGCATTAGTCAACCGTATGGTCACTGCCAAAGAATTTTTTAAACATATAGATGGTTGTTTCACGGTTTAATGCTGCGATGGATGTTGTCAGCGGGATACCTTTCGGGCAGGCTTGTACACAGTTTTGCGAGTTGCCGCAATTGGCAAGACCGCCGTCACCCATGATCGCTTCAAGTCGTTCATCGCGGTTCATATGGCCGGTCGGGTGCGCATTAAATAACCGTACTTGCGAAAGCGGCGCTGGCCCGATAAAGTTTGAACGGCTGTTGACATTCGGGCAGGCTTCCAAACATACGCCGCAAGTCATGCATTTTGCCAGTTCATAAGCCCACTGCCTTTTTTTCTCCGGCATGCGCGGCCCTTCCCCTAAGTCGTAAGTGCCGTCAATCGGAATCCAAGCTTTCACTTTTTTCAGCGAGTCAAACATGCGGCCGCGGTCAATTTGCAAATCTCTGACAACCGGGAATGTCCGCATTGGGGCAAGGCGGATCGGCTGCTGCAGTTTGTCCACAAGCGCTGAACAAGCCTGGCGTGGTTTGCCGTTAATCACCATGGAACAGGCACCGCAAACTTCTTCCAAACAGTTCATTTCCCAAACAACAGGTGTTGTTTTTTCCCCTTTGGCATTGACCGGATTCCGGCGGATTTCCATCAGGGCCGAAATGACATTCATATTCGGCCGGTACGGAACTTCAAACGTTTCGTCATATGGTTCTGATTCCGGATTATCCTGGCGTTGTATGATAAATGTAACGGTTTTTTGTTCACCCATCCTTATTCTCCTCTTTCCTTATGAAATCACCCGGGCAAAAGCCGGAAAAAATCCGTTTTTGCCCGATCCGAATCAGTGCTTCTTCGTGTAGTCGCGTACGCGCGGTTTGATCAGCGATACATCTACATCTTCATAGCTGAAGACCGGTTCATTGTTCACAGGGTCATAATTTGCCATCGTCGTTTTCAGCCATTCTTCGTCGTTGCGGTCCGGAAAATCAGGTTTATAGTGGGCACCGCGGCTTTCATTGCGGTTCAGAGCGCCGATCGTGATGACGCGCGCCAGCTGCAGCATGTTATACAGCTGCCGTGTAAACGAAGCCGCCTGGTTGCTCCATTTCGATGTATCTACAACATTAATATTTTTCCATCTTTCCATTAATTCCTGAATCTTTTCGTCCGTTTTCTTCAGACGGTCATTGTAACGGACAACCGTCACATTGTCTGTCATCCATTCGCCCAGTTCTTTATGCAGCACATAGGCATTTTCGGTTCCGTCAAGCGACAAAATATCGTTCCATTTTTTCTCCTGTTCTTGGACAGCACGTTCAAAGACGGTTGACGGCAGTGCATCCGCGCTCTTTTCAAGCCCGTCGATGTAGTTGACAGCTTCAGGCCCGGCTACCATCCCGCCATAGATGGCAGAAAGCAGGGAGTTTGCCCCTAAGCGGTTCGCGCCGTGCATCGAGTAGTCGCATTCGCCTGCTGCGAACAGCCCCGGAATGCTCGTATGCTGCTTATAGTCCACCCATAATCCGCCCATGGAATAGTGGACGGCCGGGAATACTTTCATCGGCACTTTATGCGGGTCATCGCCGACAAATTTTTCATAGATTTCAATAATCCCGCCCAGTTTAACGTCCAGTTCATGCGGATCTTTGTGCGACAAATCGAGATAGACCATGTTCTCGCCGTTAATGCCGAGTTTCAAGTCCACGCAGACATGGAAAATTTCACGGGTTGCAATATCGCGCGGCACGAGGTTCCCGTATGCCGGATATTTTTCTTCCAGGAAATACCACGGTTTGCCGTCTTTGTACGTCCAGATGCGCCCGCCTTCCCCGCGTGCGGATTCACTCATCAGCCGCAGTTTGTCATCACCCGGGATGGCAGTCGGGTGGATCTGGATAAATTCGCCGTTCGCATACGTTGCGCCCTGCTGGTATACAATAGAAGCCGCCGAGCCGGTATTGATCATCGAGTTGGTCGACTTCCCGAAAATAATGCCAAGGCCGCCTGATGCCATAATGACAGCATCCGCAGGAAAAGCTTTGATTTCCATTGTGGTCAGGTTTTGCGAAACAATGCCGCGGCAGATGCCTTCATCGTCTTTGATAATGCCGAGAAATTCCCAGCCTTCGTATTTCGTGACAAGCCCGTCCACTTCATGGCGCCTTACCTGTTCATCCAATGCGTATAAAAGCTGCTGGCCGGTTGTCGCGCCTGCAAATGCTGTGCGGTGGTGCTGGGTGCCGCCGAAACGCCTGAAGTCCAAAAGCCCTTCCGGCGTGCGGTTGAACATGACACCCATCCGGTCAAACAAGTGGATAATCCCCGGCGCCGCTTCGCACATCGCTTTTACCGGCGGCTGGTTGGCAAGGAAGTCGCCCCCGTATACCGTATCGTCAAAGTGGATCCATGGCGAATCCCCTTCCCCTTTTGTATTGACAGCGCCGTTAATGCCGCCCTGTGCGCAAACAGAGTGCGACCTTTTTACCGGCACTAAAGAAAACAGATCAACCTGCCGGCCTGCTTCTGCAATTTTTACAGTCGCCATCAAACCGGCAAGCCCTCCGCCGACAACAATGATTTTGCCATTAGCCAACTTGATTCACTCCCTTTTCATACTTGATGCCTCTTACAAACCAGTAAACTGCTATTTTTCGAATCTTTTCATTATGCAAATGCTAATAAAGCCCTGACGCCGACAACGGAAAGCAGCACAAAGACCACGATCATCACATATGTGGAAATTTGCTGTGACCGGCGTGACTGTGTAATGCCCCAGCTGACCAGGAACGACCAGAGACCGTTGGCAAAGTGGAAAATGGCAGCCACTGTCCCAATTATGTACCAGGCGAGCATCCAACGATTTGCTAAAAGATTTGCCATCAGATCAAAATTCAATTCCTTGCCAAGCGCCATTTGAATGCGTGTTTCATAGATGTGAAATACGAGAAAGATCAGGACCAGCACACCGCTGATTCTTTGCAATAGGTACATCCAGTTCCGGAAGTAGCCCATCGTGCCGACATTGCTCGATGCCGTAAACGAAATGTATAAGCCGTAAATTGCATGGAACAGAAGCGGCAGATAAATGAATACTACTTCCACAAAAAGCAGGAACGGCAGGTTTTCCATAAAACCGGCTGCTTTATTGAAGGCAGCAGCACCGTTTACCGCATAGTGGTTTACGGTCAAGTGGATGACTAAAAATAAGCCGATGGGTACAACACCCAGCAAAGAATGCAGTTTGCGGTTATAAAACTCTCGATTTCCAGCCACATTGTATCCCCCTTTGTAGTGTGAATTTATGCAAAGAAGACAAATTTTGCATAGCTTCCTCCCGCATAAATATTTTATAACAATTATGTGACAGTTTTATTGTACTCCCGACAAATGGGCGCGTCAAGGAAACGCATTCATGAATTTGCGCCGAAAATGCCGTTTATTTGTCATATTTGTCAGTCTTTCTTCCATTTTTTAAAATTTTTTCAGTATAGCTCTTTTGCCATATGCTTTTGCATAAAAAAGAAATTTTTATCCAAGGCTTGTCTTTTTTCATCGGATTTTACCGCAACCGGTACCACTTCCCCGTATAACGCGGAAACCGGCGGAAAAAGTTCCCTTTATTTTTGTGTATACTTAAAAAATGCTTTTAAGTCCGGTTTTATTTTGTATATAATATAGCATATAGAAAGAGGGGAATTGCGTGAAATCTTCTGGTGGAAATGAACAAACCGTTGCGGAACAGCTGATGGTGCCCGCATTCGGATATGAGCTGTTGCGCAATATATTAATTCCGGATATACTCGGCAAGGAAACGCCGGATATTCTGTACTGGGCGGGAAAACATTTGGCAAGAAAATTCCAGCTGCTTACCTATGAAGAAATGGTTTCTTTTTTCAAAGAGGCCGGCTGGGGAACGTTGTCAATCAAAAAAGAAGAGAAATATCATATTGAATTTGAGTTATCCGGGCCGATGATTGAACGGCAGCTGGATATGGGCGCAGGCGCAGAACCGACATTCAAGCTTGAAGCCGGGTTTTTGGCCGAGCAGTACCAGATGCAGAAAAAACTGATCACGGAAGCTGTGGAAGAAGTTGCGAAAAAGGCAAAAAAAATCCGGATCACCGTGCAGTGGGATGCGAAAGACCCGGCCGGGGAATAAATATGAAAAAGCAGGGGGCTCCCCTGCTTTTTCATATTTTCATATATTTTGTTCCACTGCATCCAGTTCAAATGCTTCATGCAGGCACCGGGCGGCCCGGACCATTTCTTTTGCATCGACAACGGTGGATACTTTGATCTCGGACGTGCTGATCATTTTAATCGCAATGCCGTGGTCGGCCAGAACCTGGAACATTTTTGCCGCAACGCCTGGGTTGGAAACCATGCCCGAGCCGATGATGGACACTTTTGCGAGGCCGGTTTCCGTTTCAAAATGGTCGATGCTGAGGGCTTCTTTCCCGGCTTCCAAAAGATCGGCCGTTTCTTTCAGATCTTTATCTTTTATCGAAAATGATAAATATGTTTTATGGTCCGCCGTCCGGTTCTGGATGATGATATCGACATCAATATGGTGTTCCGCCAGTGTCGTGAATATATCCGGCAAATTCCGGAAGCCGTTTTCCAGCCCGAAAATGGTTACCCTTGTAATGCCGTCTTCAAATGCAACGCCGCGGACAATTAAATTTTTTTCCACCGAAACTTCCTCCTCTATTAACGTGCCTTCCTCCCTTTCAAGGCTCGAACAAACGATCAGCGGCACAGCCGCATTTTTGGCAAACTCCACCGCCCTTGCATGCAGGACGCCCGCCCCGAGGCTCGCCAGTTCAAGCATCTCATCGTAGGATACAGCCTTAAGCTTCCGGGCATTCGGAATATAGCGCGGGTCAGACGTAAACACGCCGGTGACATCCGTGTAGATCAGGCAGCGGTCCGCATGAAGCGCTGCTGCAAGCGCCACTGCCGTTGTATCCGAGCCGCCCCTGCCGAGTGTCGCAATTTCGCCTTCCGGGGTGATGCCCTGAAACCCGGCGACAATTACAATTTGCCCGGTTGCCAGACGGGATTTGATTTTTTCAGTCCGGATTTCCGTGATCCGGGCGTTTCCGTGTACGGGTTCCGTTATAATGCCGGCCTGCCATCCGGTATAAGAAACGGCATCGTAGCCGCGATCGATCAGTGCCATGGCGACAAGCGAAATCGTTACCTGTTCGCCGGTTGAAAGCAGCATATCCATCTCGCGTTTTGCAGGATACGTAGAGAGTTCATTTGCAAGCCCGACAAGCTGGTCCGTTGTTTTGCCCATCGCGGAAACAACGACAACAACATCATGGCCCTTTTCCTTTTCTTCAATAATCCGGTTGACCGTATTCCGGATCCTTTCTACATTCCCAACCGAAGTTCCCCCGAATTTCTGAACAATGATTCCCAATAACTCCGCCACCTTCTGCAGTTTATAAGTAAGATGAGGCTGTCAGAGTGAAAGCAAAGCAACTTGGCGCCCATTTAAAAAAGCAATGAGAACGGATATCTCATCGCTTTTGCAAACGCGGGTACGCAGTTATTCCTGTGAGATAGCGCTCCAAGACATTTCATCCTGACAGTTCCGGACTTCTTCAGTACAGAACCAGCAAAAACGGCATTGAGACCATTTTCACTTCGGCAAAACTTCCTTTCAGAAACGATCCCGGAAGCCCAATCTTCTCCCGCTTCTTACTCTTAAGTTTTGCGCCTCTATCATGTAACGGCTTTGCCGGACGCGGGATGACCGCTCCCGAAAGTCTGAAACAAAGCCTGCCATATGAAATTATCATGATTATACCATATACGGAAAAACCCTGCCAGGTTATTCTTGTAATTTTTTGATTAATGTTTCGGATACCGGACGCGGAATGCCCGCTTCCACAAATTCTTCCAGCTTTGCTTGTTTCATTTTCTTCAAGGAGCCAAAATGGCGGAGCAGTTGTTTTTTCCGTTTCGGCCCGATGCCCGGAATATCGTCAAGCGCCGATTGAAAAGCGGATTTTCCGCGCAATTCCCTGTGGAAGGTAATCGCAAACCGGTGCACTTCATCTTGGATGCGCTGAAGCAGGTAAAATTCCTGACTGTTTCGCCCGAGCGGCACAACTTCCAGCGGGTTGCCGAACAAAAGCTGCGATGTATTGTGTTTCTCATCCTTTGCCAGGCCGCCGATCGGGATCTCAAGCCCGAGCTCATTTTCAAGCACATCCCTTGCCGCGTCAATTTGCCCTTTTCCGCCGTCAATGATGATGAGATCCGGAAGCGGTAAGTTTTCCCTCAGGGCACGGATGTAACGACGGCGGATCACTTCGCGCATCGATTCATAATCATCCGGCCCTTCCACTGTTTTGATTTTATATTTGCGGTATTCTTTTTTTGCCGGCTTACCGTCCACAAACACGACCATCGCCGAAACCGGGTTTGTCCCCTGGATATTCGAATTATCGAACGCTTCAATCCGGTGTGGCGTGTAGATGCCAAGCTTTTCGCCAAGATTTTCAACGGCTTTGATCGTTCGTTCCTCGTCCCGTTCAATCAACGCAAACTTTTCCTTCAATGCAATCTTTGCGTTTTTCTCGGCCATTAACACGAGCTCTCGTTTCTGGCCCTTTTTCGGCTGGAGCACTTTGATTTCGAGCAGTTGTTCCGCCAGTTCCCGGTCTGCTTTTTCCGTAATCAGCACTTCTTTCGGCTTAATATGCTCCGGTTTGGCGTAAAACTGCCCCAAATAGCTCAAAAATTCCTCATCCGGCTCATCGTAAGACGGAAAAAGCGAGACATCTCGTTCGATCAGCTTTCCTTGGCGCATGAAAAAGACCTGGACACACATCCAGCCTTTATCCACTGCGTAGCCGAAAATGTCGCGATCCGTAAAATCCGTCATTGTAATTTTCTGTTTTTCCATCGTCATTTCAATATTGGCGATCTGGTCGCGGTATTCTTTTGCCCGCTCAAATTCAAGCTTTTCTGCAGCCTCATGCATTTTTTCTTCCAGTTCTTTTTTGATTTCCGTGTAACCCCCGTTCAAAAAGCGGGTAATTTGATCGGTGATCTCTTTGTATGTTTCTTCTTTCACCTCATTGACACACGGCGCAAGACACTGGCCCAAATGGTAATAAAGGCAGACGCGGTCCGGCATATTGGTGCATTTCCGCAAAGGATACAACCGGTCCAGCAGCTTTTTTGTTTCATTAGCCGCCTGCACGTTCGGATACGGGCCGAAATATTTGCCTTTATCTTTTTTCACTTTCCGGGTGGTGATCAGACGCGGGTGGCGTTCATGGGTCAGCTTAATATACGGGTATGTTTTATCATCTTTCAGCATGATGTTGTATTTCGGGTCATGCTTTTTGATTAAATTAATTTCAAGAATAAGGGCTTCAATATTGGAAGAAGTGACAATATACTCAAAGTCTTCGATCTCGCTGACAAGCCGCTGCGTTTTTGCGTCATGCGAACCGGAAAAGTAAGAGCGGACACGGTTTTTTAAAATTTTGGCCTTCCCGACATAAATGATGGTCCCCTGTCTGTCTTTCATTAAATAGCAGCCGGGTTGGGCGGGCAGGAGGGCAAGTTTATTGCGGATCGTCTCGTTCAATTTCTCTTCACCTCAAAATCCTGCGTTCTGTAAAAAACCCGGACCACAGCCGGCCCGGATTTTAAAATGCATTTGCGCACGGCTTGAAGCCGAGCGTTTATTGTATTATAAATGTTTGTTCACTAATTCTTGCAAAGCTTCTTTCGGCTGGTAACCGATCACTTTGTCGACCGGTTTGCCATCTTTCATGAGAACAAGGGTCGGAATGCTCATGACGCCGAATTTGCTGGTCGTTTCCTGATTCTCATCCACGTCTACTTTGACGATTTTCACCTTGTCGCCCATTTCAGCATCGATTTCTTCAAGTACCGGTGCAATCATTTTGCACGGACCACACCATGTTGCCCAAAAATCCGTTAATACCAAACCTTGGCTGACTTCCTGCTCGAAAGTCGCGTCGGTAGCATGTGTAATTGCCATATTGAAAGAACCCTCCTAAATCAAACTATTACTGCTTGGGATAAGTATATCATCCTTTATCATATGTTGCGAACAATTTGTCCGGTCCGGAAAAAGCAGTAATGATTTTATTATTTTATACCCTTTTTTCACGAATATCCAACAGAAAACAGGCCCGGAACGAATTTTTTCGTCCGGGCCCGGGATTACGCCGATGTGACTTTCAGTTTTTTGATTTCCTCTGTGAGAAGCGGGACCACTTCGAACAGGTCGCCGACAATGCCGTAATCCGCCACGTTGAAGATGTTCGCTTCCGGGTCTTTGTTAATGGCCACAATCACTTTCGAGTTGGACATGCCGGCCAAATGCTGGATGGCACCGGAAATACCGCATGCGATATACAAATCCGGTGTAACCACTTTGCCCGTCTGCCCGATTTGCAGAGAATAATCGCAATAGCCAGCGTCACATGCGCCGCGCGAAGCCCCAACCGCGCCGCCGAGCACATCGGCAAGTTCTTTCAGCGGTTTGAAGCCATCCGCGCTTTTCACGCCGCGGCCGCCTGAAACGATGACTTTCGCTTCCGAAAGGTCAACCCCTTCACTTACTTTCCGAACCACTTCTTTGATGATCGCGCGTAAATCTTTAATTCCCGCGTCAACGGTTTCGATATCCCCTGTGCGTGATTCATCTTTTTCAAGTGGGCTGATGTTGTTCGGCCGGATGGTTGCAAAGATGATCCCGTCTGTTATGATCTTTTTCTCAAACGCTTTGCCGGAGTATATCGGGCGGGTAAAGACGACATGTTCCCCGGCTGATTCCACTGCGGTTGCGTCCGAAATCAGACCGGCATCCAATTTAGCCGCTACTTTCGGGGCCAGGTCTTTGCCAAGCGCCGTATGGCCGATTAAGATGCCATCCGGCTTTTCAGATTCGATCACCGCAAGCAATGCTTGGGAAAAACCGTCTGAAGAATAGCTTTTCAGCTTCTCGTCTTCCACCACGGCAACACGGTCAGCGCCGTATTGAATCATGTCTTTCCCCAAATCTTTCACAGCGTCCCCGATCAAAACGCCGACCACTTCCCCGCCTTCCGCTACCGTTTTTCCGGCGGCAATGGTTTCATATGATACATTGCGGAGCGATCCGTCACGGACTTCCCCCACTACTAATACTTTTCGACTCATGCTGATCCCCTCCATTTCCGGTTTCTTTGCTTAAATCACTTTTGCTTCATTATGCAATAATTGGACAAGTTCTTTTACCTGGTCGGCAATTTCGCCTTCAAGCACTTTTCCTGCTTCTTTTTTCGGCGGCAGGTAAACCTCAATCGTTTTGGTTTTTGGCTCCACGTCTTCTTCTTCAAGGTCAAGGTCATCCAGTTCCAGCTCTTCAAGCGGTTTTTTCTTCGCTTTCATGATCCCCGGGAGCGAAGGATACCGCGGCTCATTTAAGCCTTGCTGCGCTGTAACGAGCAGCGGAAGGGTCGTTTCAATGATTTCGGAATCTCCTTCGACATCTCTTGTGACCGTCGCTTTGTCGCCGTCAATTTCCAGATTGGTAATCGTCGTTACATACGGGATGCCGAGCAACTCCGCCACCCGCGGGCCGACCTGTCCGGAAGCGTTGTCAATGGCGACATTCCCGCCGATAATGAGATCCGGTTCCTGCTCTTTTAAATAAGCGGCGAGCACTTTTGCCGTTGTGACCTGGTCGCTTGCTTCCACATCGTCTTCAATATTAATGAGGACTGCTTTATCCGCACCCATCGCAAGGGCCGTCCGCAATTGCTTTTCCGCATCTTCATTGCCGACTGTGACAACCGTGACTTCGCCGCCCTGGGCATCGCGCACCTGGATGGCCTCTTCAACGGCGTATTCATCGTACGGGTTGATGATATATTCTGCCCCGTCATCCTGTATGCGGCCGTTTGCAATCGCAATCTTTTCTTCTGTGTCAAAAGTCCGTTTTAATAATACGAAGATATTCATGCCGTTCCCTCCCTAAATCGTTAAAAAATAAAATCTTTTAAGCGCATACAAATCAAAAAATGTTAGGCCCCTGTAAAACGCGGTTCCCTTTTTTCAATAAAAGCTTTGATGCCTTCCTCTGCATCTTTTGAGCCGAACAGCTCAAGAAAACGTGCGGATTCCTGCTCCAAGCCTTTTTCGTAATCGTTTGTTTTTGAATAATTGACGAGTTCAATAGAGGCTTTCAGGGCCAGCGGGCTTTTCTTTGCAATTTTTTCAGCCAGCGCCTTTGCTTTCGGGAGCAATTCCTCTTCCTTATAAGCATGGTTTGCAAGCCCCTGCTGCACGGCCTCCGTTCCGGTCAGCGGTTCGCTTGTCCACAGCATTTCAAACGCTTTGCCGCGTCCGACATACCTTGGCAGCCGCTGCGTTCCGGCAAAACCCGGCACGAGTCCGAGGCTCAGTTCCGGGAGGCCGAGTTTTGCATTTTCTGTGACAAGACGGATATGGCATGCCATCGCAAGTTCGAGCCCGCCGCCAAGTGCCGCGCCGTGGATCGCGGCGATGACCGGTTTCGGGAACGCTTCCACTTTTTCGAACAATTCCTGACCAGAAACCGCCAGCGCATCGGAGCCGCCGGAGTCCCTTAATTGGACAAATTCTTTAATATCCGCTCCTGCCGAGAAAAATCTTCCTTTCCCGTAAAGGAGCACGACCCGGGTTTCAGGATCGTTTTCAAGCTGGCCAAACGCTTGCGCAAGTTCTTGTAAAAGGGCCTGCGCAAGCGCGTTGGCAGGCGGCCTGTTCATTTCAATGCAGGCGACCGCATTTTCCCGTTTGATCGTAATAAATTCCATCCCGTCTCAAACCCCCTTGTGAAAGCTGCGGCATTAAACCGCCGTTTTTTTGCCGCAGCCGTTAATGATCAATTGATGGACGGGAGCAGCCAGTGAAACGAGGTCGTATTTTTCTTTATTCATCACCCATGTCGTTACCGTTTCATCGACTGTCCCGAAAATCATCTGCCGGACGAGCCGGACGTCAAGCCCGGAATCGAATTCACCTTTTTCCATGCCTTCGCGGATGATTTGGTCAACGAGCGTCAAATATTCTTTCAGCACGCTGTTGATTTTAAGCCGCAGATCTAAATTGGTCTGCCGCAGTTCCAGCTGGGTCACGACCGCCAAATGGTGATCGGCGGCAAGGACTTTGAAGTGGTTTTCGATCATCTTGAGCAACTTTTCGGAAGGGGAAAGGTCCCCTGCAATATATTCGGAAACCTTTTCGATAAACAGCTGCATCTTTTCTTCAAACAAAGAAATCAGGATGTCTTCTTTGTTTTTAAAATACAAATAAATCGTGCCGTCCGCTACGCCCGCCTGTTTTGCAATTTTTGAAACCTGTGCCTGATGATAGCCGTGTTGTGCGATAACCACCACTGCTGCATCAATAATTTGTTTGTACTTTGGCCTGTTTTTCCTCACGGGCTATCACCTTTCAATCTCATGATCTGTCAATTTGGCCGGCCGGTTTAATGGCGGCCAGAAAATGAATGACCATTCATTCATATTTTCATATTATACAGGAATGCAGCATTTGTCAAGTCCTGTTTATAAAAAAATTTCCTTACCCGATCTTCTCTCCTCCATTTTCCATCTTTTCTTTTTCTTCTGCAACCAATGAGCGCCGCAAAATTTTCCCAACGGCCGTTTTCGGCAGTTCATCCCGGAATTCGTAAATGCGCGGGACTTTATATGCCGCCAGATATTGGCGTGCAAACCGGTCCAGTTCTTCTTCCGTTACTGTCATATTGTCTTTCAGCACAATATAGGCTTTGACGGTTTCCCCGCGGTACGGGTGCGGTACGCCGGCAACTACGGCTTCCTGGACGGCAGGGTGCTCATACAGCACTTCTTCGACTTCACGCGGATAAATATTATAGCCGCCTGCTATAATGATGTCTTTTTTCCGGTCGACAATATAAAAATAACCTTCCTCGTCCATATAAGCCAAATCCCCCGTAAATAGCCACCCGTCTTTCAGCACTTCCTGCGTTTCTTCCGGGCGGTTCCAGTAGCCTTTCATCACTTGCGGCCCTTTTACCGCCAGCTCGCCGACTTCACCGGGCGGTAACGGCCTGCCGTCTTCGAGCGAGCGGATTTCGCAGTCCGTATCTGGCCATGGCACGCCGATACTGCCTTTGACGCGATTTCCCCATACAAAATTGGCATGGGTGACAGGAGAAGATTCACTGAGACCATACCCTTCCACAAGCTTGCCGCCGGTCACCCCTTCAAATTTCTGCTGGACTTCTACCGGCAGCGGGGCAGAACCGCTGATGCATGCTTCAATCGATGACAAATCATATTCCTTGATTTTCGGGTGGTTTAAAAGCCCGATATAAATGGTTGGCGCACCCGGAAACAAAGTTGGCCGCTGTTTTTCAATCGTCTTCAGCAGTGACTCCGCATCAAAGCGCGGAATTAAAATCATTTTAAAGCCCTGCATGACAGAAAGAATCAGCACGGTCGTCATGCCGTACACGTGGAAAAACGGAAGCATGCCGAGCACTACTTCTTCCCCTTTTTTGGCCCTGTACATCCAGGCATCGCACATTGTCGCGTTTGCAATCAAATTGAGATGTGTCAGCATGACCCCTTTCGGCACGCCGGTTGTGCCGCCGGTGTACTGGAGAATCGCAAGGTCCTCTTCGATATCGAATGGCGTGTCAAGCGGTTCCGGAACTTCTTCCTTCATGATGTTCTTTAGCAAGTGATGGTGCCCACCGTGCTGGACCCGGACAGTAACGCCCGTTTGCTTTTTCTGCAGAAACGGGTAGATGACGTTTTTGGGAAAAGGCAAATACTCGCTGATGGCGGTTACAATAATATGTTCGAGATCGGTTTTCTCAAATACTTTTGCCACTGTCGGGTACAGGAAATCAACTGTCAGGATGGCCTTCGCGCCGGAGTCTTTCAGCTGATATTCCAGTTCCCTTTCCGTATATAGCGGATTCGTCATGACGGCTATCCCGCCCGTGTAAAGGATGCCGTAAAAACCGATGACGGCCTGCGGGGAATTCGGGAGCAGCACGGCAACCCTATCGCCTTTTTCCACTCCGAGTTTTTTTAAATACCCGGCAAATTTGAGCGCCGCTTCATACACTTCACGGTATGTCATTTCTTTCCCCATAAAATGGAGCGCTTTTTTGTCAGGATACTGTTCAGCTGCTTCGGTTAAAAATGCACAAACCGGTTTTCGCGGATACGTAAGGGAAACGGGTATTTCCGGCGGATACTGGGACAGCCATGGCCTGTCTGTCATTTGCATCAACTCCATTTTGCATCTTTTATTGACTTATTTTATTATAACGAAAATTGAAAGCGTTGACAATTATTTGCAGCCGAAACAGGAGAAGGATGCGCTCCTTCTCCTTGTCACGGGCTAATCTGCAACAATCAAATAAATGACGCCAAGCAATGCAAAAACGGCACAGCAAACAAACAAAATTTTTGCCAGCTTTTCGAGAAACAAAAGGCCCTCCCCCTTGCCCTTGAAAATTACTTGAATTCTACAATCGTAACGCCGCTGCCACCTTCGCCTGGTTCCCCGAGACGGATTCGTTTTACGGCGCGGTGATGTTTTAAAAATTCCTGCACCCCGTTCCGGAGCGCACCTGTTCCTTTCCCGTGGATGATCGAAACGCGCGGATACCCGGCTAAAAGCGCATCGTCAATATATTTTTCAACTTTTAAGAGCGCATCTTCATAACGCTCCCCGCGCAAATCGAGTTCCAGGCTGACATGGGAATCGCGCCCCCTGACCGTTGCCAGGTGCTTCTCCGGCTGTTTTTGTTGCGGCGGCCGGATATATTCCATGTCGGATTCTTTTACTTTCATTTTCAAAATACCCATTTGCACGAGCCACTCGCCGCCTGCCGTTTGTTCAAGTAGCGTGCCTTTCTGGTTGAAGCTGAGCACTTTGACTTCGTCGCCCGGCTGGTAGATATGCTGTTTTTTTGCTTTTGCCGCCGGTTTGCGGTCCAGTTTCGGCGCCAGTTCCTCCAGCTGTTTTCTTGCATCAATCAGTTCATGTTCTTTCACATTGGCTTTGGATTCAAGCTGCATTTTCCGCAAGTCGCGGATGATCTCTTCCGCTTTTTCCTTTGCCTCTTCCACCACTTTTGCCGCTTTTTTCTCCGCTTTTCCGTACAGCTCATCGCGGCGGGCATAAAACGCCGCCATTTGTTTTTGCAAATCACGGTGCAGTTCCTCGGCATCCTTCAACAGTTCCTGCGCTTCCTGCCGTTCTTTTTCCGCCTCGCGCCTAGCCGATTCGAGCGCGGCAATCATATTTTCGACCTCGTTTGTGTCCGCGCCGATTAGTGATTGGGCGTGTTCAATAATGGACGGGGAGAGCCCGAGGCGCCTTGAGATTTCAAACGCATTACTCCGGCCGGGAACGCCGATTAAAAGCCGGTATGTTGGGCTTAATGTTTCCACATCAAACTCGACGCTTGCATTGACGACCCCTTCACGGTTATAAGCGTATGCCTTCAGTTCCGGGTAGTGGGTGGTGGCGACAACGCGGGCCTCCCTTTTGTACACTTCGTCCAAAATTGAAATCGCAAGGGCAGCCCCTTCCTGCGGGTCGGTACCGGCGCCGAGCTCATCAAACAGGACGAGCGACTGATCGTCGACCCGTTTCAGGATTTCAACGATATTTGTCATATGGGAGGAGAAGGTGCTAAGGCTTTGCTCAATCGACTGTTCATCACCGATATCGGCAAATACTTCTTTAAAAACAGCCATTTCCGAACCGTCCAAAGCGGGAATTTGCAGCCCGGCCTGCGCCATGAGCGTGCACAGCCCGATTGTTTTCAGCGTAATCGTTTTTCCGCCTGTATTCGGCCCGGTTATCACAATGGTCGTATATTCCTGCCCGATCGTAATATCATTTGGCACCACTTTATCGGCTGGAAGCAACGGATGACGCGCTTTGAACATACGGATGGCGCCATGATTGTTGATCACCGGTTTCGAACCTTTAATGGACCGGCCGTATAAAGCTTTGGCAAACATAAAGTCAAAATCAGCGAGAATTTCAACGATGGTTTCAAGCTCCCCGCCGGCTGCTGCCACTGCGGCGGACAATTCGCTTAAAATCCTTTCAACCTCCTGCTGCTCTTTTAAATGCCATTCACGCAGCTGGTTATTCAAGTCCACCACCGATTGCGGCTCAATGAACAAAGTCTGTCCGGAAGAAGACTGGTCATGGACGATTCCCCCGTAATTTGCCCGGTATTCCTGTTTTACCGGGATACAATAGCGGTCATTCCGGATCGTAATAATCGCATCCGACAGCATTTTCGCCGCATTTTTGCCGCGGATATAGCCTTCCAGTTTTTCACGAATGCGCCGTTCCGTACCGCGCAGCCCGTGCCGGATTTGGCGCAGCGTTTCGCTTGCCGAGTCCAGAATTTCCCCGTTTTCATCCACCGCATTCCGGATTTCATGTTCGAGCGGCGTAAGGACCGCAATCCTGTCCACCATGCTTGTTAAGATCGGCAGTTCTGTTTCTTCTTCCGTGATTCCTTCAATAAACCGTTTCATCGTTCGGCTGACATGGATGGTGCTGGCAATCTGCACCAGTTCCTGCGGGTTCAGCCTGCCGCCGATCGCCGCTCTTTTCAGATGACGGCGGATGTCATAAATGCCGAAAAGCGGCACATGCCCTTTTAAACGCAGCACTTGCGCCGCTTCATCCGTCTCCTCCTGCATCCGGACCACTTCTTCATAGGAAGAGGAGGGAAAAAGGGCTTCAATTTTTTCGGCCCCAAGCGGAGAAGAAGCGTGCTCAAGCAGCAGATTTTTAATTTTATCAAACTCGAGTGTTTTGATGATTTTATGTTGCATCTATTCGTCCTCCATGCATTCCGGATTCCAGCGTTCCGGAAAACTGCCCTCTATTCATTGCAGAAAGGGAATGGATCAGTGCTGATGTTTCTGTTTTAAAAACTCAAGGAGTTGTTCTTTCGTATACGTATTGACCACATTTTTCCTTTCAATCCAGCCTTTTCTCGCGGTGCCGACACCGAAAGCGATATTGCCCAGTTCCGCAGTTGCGTGTGCATCGGTGATAATCGCGATTTTCACACCGGCTGCCTGCGCTTCTCTTGCACGGGCCGCTGAAAGGTCCAATCTGGCGGGGTCGCCGCTTAATTCAAGGATCGTGCCGGTTTCCTTTGCCCATTGGAAAAGCAAATCAAAATCGACATCGTACCCCTGCCTTTTTTCGATTAATCTTCCGGTCGGATGGGCAATCATGTCCACATGCGGGTTGAATAAAGCGTTGCGCAGCCGTTTCATGATCTGCGCGCGGCTATTCCCGAACCCCGAATGGATGGAAGCAATGACGAAATCAAGGCCTGACAGCACATCATCATCAAAATCCAAAGTCCCGTCCGGCAAAATGTCCATCTCAATACCGGACAAAATCAAGATATCCGGATATTTTTCATTTAACCGGCGGATTTCATTCATTTGCCTGATCAAACGTTCACGTGAAAGCCCGCCGGCGACTTTTAAATATTTAGAGTGGTCCGTGATTGCGATATATTCGTACCCTCTTCTTCTGCATGCATTGACCATGTCTTCAAGCGAATCTTTCCCGTCCGACCAGACGGTGTGCATGTGCAGGTCGCCCTTTACATCATCGATCTGGACAAAAGGCGTCCCCTTATAGGTTTCCACCTCGCTGCCGTCAGCGCGGATTTCCGGAGGGATGTAAGGCAGGCCGTAATGATGATAAAACGAAGCTTCACTCGGAAAACGGAGCAATTCGCCTGTCTTCAGAATTTTGACGCCGGATTGCGTCAGCCGCTCGCCATGAAGACCGGCAATCTGCTGCATTTTTTCCAGATGCGGTTCCGGCCCTGTTGAAAGAAAAAGCGTCATCGCATACAGGTCAGGCAACGCGATCCGGAAATTGATCCGTAAGCCAGGTTCCCCTTTTAATTTAGCCGTTATTTTTATACTCCGGATAGAAACAGCTTCCACGACTTCGTTCATTTGAAGAATGTCCTCCGCAACCGATTTTGGATCGAATGTAGAGATGACATAATCGAGTTCTTCTATTCTTTCTTCAAACCGCCGGATACTGCCGGCACGCGAATAGGTTTCTATTTTCCTGTTTCCGGACAGCGTTTCTTCGATCAGCAAAAGTACCGGCAGCAGCCGGCCGATGGTATAAGCCGGTTTCCCCGAAAGCTGGTCAAGCGCGTGCAAAAGATTGGACTGCGTCGTTTTTCCAAACCCTTTTAACGTTTCAACTTTTCCTTCTTCACAAGCTTTCCTTAAAGAATCCGCATCTGTAATGCCAAGTTCCCTGTAAAGCCTTGATATTTTCCTGGCACCAAGACCCTGTATCTGCATGAGCGGAACCAGCCCTTTTGGAACTTCGTCTTTTAGTTGTTCAAGCAGGGTGGACCGCCCAGTTTCCACGAACTCTTCGATGACGGAAGCGGTTGTTTTTCCAATATGAGGAATATCCGTAAAACGGCTGATTTCTGACAAGTCACGCCCATCCGCTTCCAAGGCAGATGCAGCCCTGCGGTAAGCCGCGATTTTAAAATGGTTTTCGCCTTTCAATTCCAAGTAAACCGCAATTTGTTCCAGCAGCCGGATGACACTGCGTTTATTTGTCCGCATTCGCCTGCCCCCTTTTTAACTTATTAAGTGAAGGATCGGGTTTTTACCGTTTTCCCGCTACGATGATTGGGAAAGCGCCCTTCCAATGGCCGCACATTTTTTCCAGCAGCATGGGAAGTATTTGAATCCGTGCCCGGCATTCAAGCCCCGTCCGGAAAAAACCAGCATGTACACGGGCGATCCCCTCCATAAAGAAACACTCCCCCGTCGCGAGAAGTGCTGTTTTGAAAAACCCATTTTCAACCCGTTTGCAAATGGTAAACGTGCCGCCCGGGTTTCTATTTCACCCACCATGACGCCACAAGAGCTGAAATATAAGGTGTATTTTTAATCATGCCTTCTGCGACTGCGGATGCCTTGAGCGCGGATTGGATCTCATCCACCGGCAGCAAGGATCCAATATATAAAACGATAAAAATGATCAAGTACAGCTCGGCAAACCCGAGGATGCCGCCCGCCCATCCATTGACTTGTTTGAGGACCGGGAGCTGGGCCAAAAAGGTAAGGGATGACCCGACAATATTTAGAAGTATCCTGACGGCAAAGAAAAGAATGGCAAACGCAATGATCCGGTAAAATGCCGTTTCCATATTGCCCTCGTGCATCAGAAGGGCAAATGAGCTGTCGCTGTTAAAAGAAGGATACGGAATCATTAGCTTCAATTTTTCCGCCAGGTCATCATACAATATGTACGCAACTGCGGAGGCAATTACAAACCCTGTGAGGTGGACAGCCTGCAATATAAATCCTTTCCGCTTCCCGTTCAGGAATCCAAGCACAAGCAAAATGATGATGATCAAATTAACCATTTTCATCTTCATCCTTTTTCAACAATTGTAAATAGTGCTGTTCAAGCAGCTCATACTGCTCTTTCAGTTTTATATAATCATGGACAGCATTTACGGCTGTCAGCACAGCCACTTTGCCAGTATCTAATGAAGGATTCTTCGCGCTGATTTCCCGCATTCTTTCATCAACCATCGAGGCAACCAGGCGAATATGGCTTGCCGGATCCGTTCCGATTATGGTATATTGCTGTCCGTATATGCCAACAGTAATTCGGGTTTTTTCCAATGTTGCCTGCCTCCCCATTTGTAAGAATCCTATTCTCTATCATAGCATGACGGAAAAGCCTTTGTCTAACAATGTCGAACAAATTCAAGGAGATCCTGAAACTGCCGGAGGAATCAAAATGTCAAATACTGTCATTCTCGTTTCAGCTTCAACCATGCAAAAAATGAAACAATCTTATCAAAACAGCCTGTCAGGAAAAGTTCCGTCCGGCGCCGTTTTTGCCGCAAAAATACCAGGCTGCTCCATTACCGGCTATAAGTCCGGAAAAGTTTTATTTCAAGGGCCGGCCGCAGAAACGGAAGCGTCAAAATGGGGACAGCCGCTGGAAAAGAAGCCGGATGCCGCCCGGAGCGCAAAATCTTCCGGCAACCCGCTGCCTCCTGATATCGGAGAGCTTTCCGTCATTGGATCGGATGAAGTCGGAACAGGCGACTTTTTCGGGCCGATGACGGTCGTCAGCTGTTACGTTGAAAAGAAACAGCTCCCGCTTTTAAAAGAACTGGGCGTAAAAGATTCAAAAGGATTAACAGACAGTCAGATTGCCGGATTAGCGAAAGAACTGCTCACCTTTGTTCCGTACAGCCTGCTCATTTTGCCGAACGAAAAATACAACCGGCTCCAGCAATCGGGCATGTCGCAAGGAAAAATCAAAGCATTGCTCCATAACCGGGCTTTGTACAATACCGCCCAAAAAATTGCGCCGGCAAAACCGGATGCAATTTTAATTGATCAGTTCGCAGAAGCGTCCACTTATTATCGGTATTTGCAGAACGAAAAAATCGTCATGCGTGACGGCGTCTATTTTAGCACAAAAGGGGAAAGCGTCCATCTTGCGGTTGCGGCCGCTTCAATTCTCGCACGCTATGCTTTTGTCCGGGAGTTTGAAAAATTGAGCAAAGAAGCCGGATTTGTTTTGCCAAAGGGCGCCGGTGCACAGGTGGACCGGGCTGCCGCACGGCTCATCAAGGAAAAAGGCATGGCCGCGCTGCCACATTTTGTCAAACTGCATTTTGCCAATACGGAAAAAGCGAAAAGGATTGCGGGAATCAGCTGAAGCCCGTTCCGGCCGGAGCCGGCCAAAACCGGCTCCTTTTTTGGGAAAAAAGCCAGAGCTCACTTTGCCATGGCACTTATTTTAAATAATATTTTCCCGTCCGGAAACGAAAGAAAATCATTGGCAACATCTTCAAGGTAAATCTCGTTGCCCGCCGTTTCCGTTTCTTTGCAGATCAAGCCGTAAGCTTTTTCTGCAGCCTCATTGATTTTTTGATCTTCCGCAAGAAAATAAAGCCCGGCAAACTTTCCTGCTTTTTTCAAAAAGTTGGCATCTTTCCGGTCATCCGTCTTCCGGTATTTCCACGTTTTCTTTTCCGATGCAGGTTGTTTCATCCCGCTGATGATGACACCTGCATGGTATCCTTCCAGCATGTAATTGACAACAAACGGCCCGGACTGTTCACGAATAATCAAGTATTCTTCCAAACAGGTTTCGATAAAGACCTTCAGGCTCCCCATCTTTTGAAAACGTTCAAGTTCATCCAGCTTCCGGCCCAATGTTTGCGCTAACTGTTCCAAATCATGAATTTTGTTTGTGATCGCATTTTTCTGGTTAGCGAGCGTCCGGATGCTTTCCGCTACATCTTCCTGATGGAACTGCTTTTTTATTTCAGCCAATGACAGACCGACAGACTGCAAGGCTTTGATTTTGCTCAGCTGATCGATTTGTTCTTCCGTATAATACCGGTAACCATTCCCATCCTGGACTGCCGGTTTTAATAAGCCGGTTTCATCGTAATAATATAAAGTTTTCTTATTCACTCTGCACAGCCGGGCAAATTCTCCTGTTTTAAATTTTTTTATCATACAACCACCTTGACTATCCAGTTACGGGATACTTTATGTTAAAACTATAATCAAACAGACAGGAGTATGCAAGATGTTAAACTTTACAGCGTTTCCCGTAAAAAAGGGATTTATCCTCTTTTCCATTCCCAATATTTTAAATTTATTGTCACAGCAGCTTTATTTGATCATCAACACAATCGTCGTCGGAAAATATTTAGGCGCACAGGAACTTGCAGCTGTAGGGAATGCAGGAAGCATGATCGGCGTCTTCCTCGTGATTTCCGGCGGGCTTGAAATGGGCTGCGAAATCGTCATCGCAAAATATATGGGGGAACAAAAGTACCAAACAATTGTATCAACGATAAAAGGCATCATCCTGTTTGCCGGTTTAGCCGGCATTGTGATGGGCTTCCTTCCGGTTCTCCTGCAGCAGTGGTTATTCAGGCTGATCCACCTGCCTGCATCACTTTGGGCGTTTACCGGAAGTTACATGGCGATTTATTGTTTTGGGCTCGTTTTTATTTTTATATTTGATATTTTGCGGGCTGTGCTGATTTCGATGGGAGATGCGAAAACGCCACTTTTTCTCGTTCTTTTTGCATCCTGCCTGAATATTGGCTTTACCGTTTTGTTCATTTGCGGATTTCATTCCGGGGTTGCCGGCGCTGCTTTTGCCGCTGTCCTTTCGCAAATAGCCGGGATGGCGGCCACGGTATGGGCCATGTTGAAGCGCATCAAAACATTTCCCTTGGAAAAAGGAAAGTTTGTTTTTCCAAAGGCACAGCTTTCGGAACTATTGTCCGTTTCTTATCCGCTCATGCTGCAGCAGGGGGCGGTCACTTTATCTGCACTATTATTGCAAATATTCGTTAATCCCTATGGCAGCGAAATCATCAGCGGGTATATTGCGGTGAATAAAATCCTCACTTTTTTTATGCTCATCATGATCGGTTTTTGCCAGACACTGACCATTTTTACAGCGGCCAACAGCGGCGCGAAACAGTTTGGCAGGATTTTGGAAGGATACCGGTTTTGCATCCGGTTTGCCACGGTTTACGTTCTTTTTCTGACACTCGCGGATTTCGTGTTTGATAAGCAAATCTTATCCATCTTTTTGGATGCAAAAAAATATCCTGATGCTGCCGGCTTTGGCACCTCCTATCTAAAATACAGCTGCATCATGATTTTATTTTCCGCGCTAAAAAACGTGAATGAAAGCATTCTAAGAGGGTACGCGAAAATGAAGCTGTTTTTGCTCTCCAATTTTTCGGATCTTTTTTTCAAAACCGCACTCACTGCCCTCTTTCTGCCTGTCCTCGGGTTAAACAGTTTTTGGGCGGCGTCGGCAATCAGCACTTGCATTGCATTTTTGCTTTCATCCTGCTTCATTCATGATCATCAATTGATTTTCCGTATAAAAAAACAATGACGGTTAAATGGAAAAAGGAGGAATCCCGCGATTCCCCCTTTTTGCATTCCCTTATCCTCTCAACACCGCGCCTGCTTTTTCTTTTACCGCATCCAGCACTTTTTCATGCCGGGCGACGACTTCTTCATCTGTTAATGTGCGTTCCGGATCGAAATAAGTAAGCGAGAAGGCAATTGATTTTTTGCCGGGTTCCATATGCTCGCCTTCGTATAAATCAAAAATCGAAACAGATTTCAAAAGGGTTCCGCCGGCCTCCTGAATGATTGCCTGCAGCCGGGCTGCTTCCACATCACGGTCGACAACAAGCGCAATATCGCGGGTGATGGCCGGGAAGCGTGGGATCGGCCGGTATTGGACCGGTTCAGCCGGATAATGGTATACCGGGTCCAGTTTCAGTTCGAACACGTATGTTTCTTTGATATCGAGTTCTTTTTGCACGTTCGGATGCACCTGGCCGACAAAACCGATCGCTTCCCCGTCAAGTAAAATTTCCGCTGTCCTTCCCGGATGCAGCCCTTCAAATGTTGCCGCGTGGTAGGAAATAGCGCCGGAAACTCCGAGTTTTTCAAACAGGCCTTCCAAAATCCCTTTTGCCACAAAGAAATCTACTGCTTTCTTTTCTCCTTGCCACAAGTTGGAAACCCAAAGCCCGGTGATGGCGCCGGCGAGGTGTTCCTGTTCTTCCGGCTGCGCTCCGTCTGCCTTTTTCAAAAAGACATTGCCAACTTCATACAGGGCAACCGACTCGTTTTTACGTGCGACATTATACGCGACGGATTCCAAAAGATGCGGCAAAAGGCTTAAGCGCAGCACACTGCGTTCTTCGCTCATGGGCATAGCAACGCGGACTGGTTCGCGTTTTTCAAGCGCATACTGGTGTGCTTTTTCTTCGCTTGTTAAAGAATACGTGGTTGCCTGGTACAGCCCCGCTCCTTCAAGGAAACGTTTCGTGGCGCGGCGTTTTTGCTGGATGGCGTTCAAGCCGCCCCGCGTTCCCCTGCCCGCCGGTAATGTCTTTGGCAGCAGGTCATAGCCGTACAGGCGCGCCACTTCTTCAATCAGATCTTCCTCAATCGTAATATCGCCGCGGCGGGTCGGCACAATCACTGTAAAACGGCCGTCTTCCCATGATGCTTCAAACCGGAGGCGTTTGAAAATACGGAGCACTTCTTCCGCTGAAATTTGCGTTCCAAGCACACGGTTGATTTTTTCCAGCGTAATGGTGACAACAGCCGGCTCAATATGCAAATGGTTTTCGGCAACCGTCCCGGCGAGCACTTCCCCGCCCGCATATTTGCTGATCAGCATGGCGGCCCGTTCTGATGCAGGCAGGACGCGGTTCGGATCAACCCCTCTTTCATAGCGGCTGCTTGCCTCGCTGCGCAGGCTGTGGTCTTTTGAAGCCGCGCGGATCGTTCCGGCATCAAAATAGGCGGATTCCAAAAGCACGTTTGCCGTCGTTTCGGTTACTTCTGAATTGGCGCCGCCCATGACACCGGCCATTGCGACAGGTTCAGTGCCGCTCGTAATGACAAGATGGACGTCTTTTAACGTGCGCTCCTGGCCATCGAGCGTCACCATGTTTTCCCCTTCATGCGCCATGCGGACGACAATTTCTTTGGAACCGAGCTTGTCATAGTCAAACGCATGCAGCGGCTGGCCGTATTCGAGCAAAATATAGTTCGTAATGTCGACCACATTGTTGTGCGGGCGGATTCCTTCTGCCATGAGCCGTGCCTGCATCCAGAGCGGGGACGGGCCGATTTTCACATTGCGGATGACTTTTAATGTGTAAAGCGGCGCCGCTTCTTTTGCTTCGACGCGGACCGAAATGGCATCAGCAGCTTTATCGGCTGCTTCCTGCACTTTTGTTTCCGGCAATTTCACATCTTTCCCGAGTATCGCCGCCACTTCGTAGGCAACGCCGAGCATGCTCATGCAGTCCGCCCGGTTCGGGGTGAGGCCCAGTTCGATAATGGTGTCATCCAATCCTAAAAGCGGCAGCACATCCTGCCCCGCTTCCACATCATCCGGGAACACATAAATGCCGTTTGCGTACTCTTTTTGGACGAGCTTGCTTTCAACACCGAGTTCCTGCAGCGAGCAGATCATCCCGTTCGACTCCTCGCCGCGCAGTTTCGAGCGTTTGATTTTTACATGCCCCGGCAGCCAGGCGCCCGGTTTGGCAACGGCAACTTTCTGCCCTTTATCGACGTTTGGCGCGCCGCAAATAATTTGGACAGGCTCACCTTCCCCGATATCAACCAGGCATTTGTTTAATTTATCGGCGTTCGGATGCTTTTCTTTTTCCAAAACATGCCCGACAACGACATTTTTAATGCCTTCCCCCTTAAATGCCACGCTTTCGACTTCAATCCCGGTCCGCGTAATTTTTTCAGCCAGTTCTTCCGGCGAAATGCCGTCCAAATCTACATATTCCTGCAGCCATTTATATGAAACAAACATGTTTGACCCTCCTTATTCTTGTACGGAAAACTGCCGTAAAAAACGAATGTCATTTGTGTAAAAGTGGCGGATGTCATCAACGCCGTATTTCAGCATCGCAATCCGCTCCGGCCCCATGCCAAATGCAAAACCGGTATATTTTTCCGGATCAAAGCCGGACATCCGTAATACGCGCGGGTGGACCATGCCGGCGCCCAAAATTTCAATCCAGCCGGTGCCTTTGCATACATGGCAACCGTGCCCGCCGCACATCTTGCATGAAATATCCATTTCAACACTCGGTTCGGTGAACGGGAAAAAGCTCGGGCGCAGCCGGATTTCGCGGTCTTCGCCGAATAATTTTTTCGCAAATACTTCCAACGTCCCTTTTAAATCGGCCATCGTGATGTTTTCGTCAACAACCAGCCCTTCAATTTGCATAAACTGGTGGGAATGTGTCGCATCATCATTGTCGCGGCGGTACACTTTCCCCGGGCAGATGATTTTGACCGGCCCTTTGCCGTGATGCTTTTCCATTGTCCGCGCCTGGTTCGGTGAAGTATGGGTCCTAAGCAGCATTTCATCGGTTATGTAAAAGGTATCCTGCATATCGCGTGCCGGGTGCCCTTTCGGCAGGTTCAGCGCTTCAAAATTGTAGTAATCGGTTTCCACTTCCGGCCCCTCGGCAATGGTATAGCCCATCCCGATAAACAAGTCTTCGATTTCCTCAATGACTTTTGTAAGCGGATGGTGGCTGCCTGCTTTTACCGGGCGGCCCGGCAGCGTGACATCAATTTTTTCGGATGCCAGTTGCCTCTCGACGGCTTCTGCTTCCAATGTCGCCTGTTTCTTTTCAATACCTGCTTGAATGGCGGCACGCACTTCATTGGCGAGCGCGCCCATTTTCGGCCGTTCTTCCGCTGGCAGCTTCCCCATGCCGCGCAAAACTTCCGTAATCGGGCCTTTTTTGCCGAGATAGGCGACACGGATCCCGTTCAGCGTTTTTAAATCAGCAGCCGCACCAATTTTGGCAAGCGCTTCAGTTTGCAGTGCTTTCAACGTTTCTTCCATTTTTTGTACCTCCTTTAGGTTTTGGGCGTTAAAAAAGCCCCGCCCTGGAAAAGGGACGAGGCTAATGGTTCGCGGTACCACCCTAGTTAACATAACTAAATTATGTTCGCTTCATTTCAATAACGGCTTTTAACCGTCCCGCCTTTACATTGCAAGCAATGGTCCAAGCGGCAACTCGAGGGGTGAACTTCGCTTCATTTCCCCATAAAAATGCTTCCAGTCTGCGGCATTTTCTCCCTGCATGGCGAAGATCAAGCTACTTTTCCCTGTCATGGTTTTTATCATTTTTCAGTTATTTTTTATTATAGCGGGAAATGCCCGCAATTTCAAACGGAAAGTGACCTCTCTAGATGTTTATCTCAAATTTGATGACAGAGTGCCTTCCCATTTTTTCCACCTATCTGCCCCTTACACATACGTGAAATAGGCACGGGCCCGGCCATTTTGGCGCGGATTATTTCCCGTTTTTCCGCAATAAATGAACGTTTTGAGGGTCACCTGTTTATTACGCAGCCGCACTCACGAAAACGCCCTCCGCCCGTGCCTTATTGGCGCCTCTTCTGAAAAATTGTGCCAGCTGTTTTTCATCATTCTGCTGGCGCCGCATTCACCGCATGCATATGACAGGTCTGCTTTTTTGTCTCAAACATGGATACATTCACTTTTTCCACCGAAATTACGACCGCATCGCAAAGTCATACATTAAAATGCCGGCCGCCACCGCAACATTTAGCGACTCACTTTTGCCGAAAATCGGGATGGACAGATTTTGTTCCGTTTGCGCAAGCAAGTCAGGGTGTACGCCGTTTCCTTCATTGCCGACAAGGATCGCAAAGGCATCACCCGGATTTACATCGCGAAACGTTACGCCGTTTTCAAGCGCTGTTCCGTAAATCGGCACTGCCGCTTCGTTCAGTTTTTCAATCCACATGTTTAAATCGCCTTTTAAAAGCCCGACGTGGAGATGGCTTCCTTGTGCCGCACGCAACACTTTCGGGCTGTACGGATCCGCCGTGCCCTTGCCGAAAATAACGGCATCAAACCCGGCTGCGTCCGCCGTCCGGATCATCGTTCCTGTATTGCCGGGATCCTGCACGGCATCAATTAAAAGATAACGCCTGCCGATGATTTTGGACGGCTGTTTTTTCATCCGGCACACGGCAAAAATGCCTTGCGTCGTTTCCGTATCGGCAAGCGTTTTGCTGATTTCATGCGTGACAGTGGTTACCGGCACCCCTTCCGTATTCCAGCGGTTTGGCAGGTCCACGCCTTCTTCAACGATGATTTCTGTCACCACTTCTTCTTTCAGCGCTTCTTCGACAAGATGGAACCCTTCCAACAAATAAGTAAATGTCTTTTCGCGTTCTTTTTTCGCGGCGAGTTTTTTCCAATGCTTTACTTGCGGATTTTGCAAGGATTGTATGTATTTCAACGTGTTTGCTCCCTTTTCGTTAAGTTTTCCTTGGAATAGTATACATAAAAATTGTGGCCATGTGAAATGCTAGCAGTGAAAGCGATCAAAGGAGCTGAACCGAAATGGATTTGGACTTGCGAAAAGCAGTCATTCACAATGTAAAAGAGGACACGCAGGATCAGTTAAAAGATACGATTGTCGATGCCATTCAAAGGGGCGAAGAAAAAATGCTCCCGGGGCTCGGCGTCCTCTTTGAAGTCATTTGGAACCATGCGGATACACAGGAACAAAAAATGATGCTGGAAACGCTCGAGCAGGGGCTGAGCCAGGCGTAACAAGGGAGCGGAAAGAGCCGCTCCTTCTATATGTGCACCGGCTCTTCCAATCCGTTTACAGTTGCAATGAATGACGGCAAATTTCTTTTATGCCACCCGTAACCGATCAGCACTTTGTTTAATCGGAAAACAGCCGTACCATCCGAAGTCCCAACATACAATCTGTGGTAAGTCAGCTTCGAAACAGTTTTCATGCTTGTGATCTTTTCTCCCGGAATAAATGCCGATTCGTCCGGTAACATATTGCCTGTAATATTATTGATTGGAATGACGGTCAGCCCTTGTTCACTATAGCTGAGCACATTATACTTTGTCCCCAGTGCTCCCGCCGGCCCTCTCAGCAAATAATCCGAAAACGATGGCAAAATGATCCCGCAAACCGTACACTTCTCCGCTGTTTTATCATATCTGCCAGCCTCTGATAAAAAAGCAACAAAATCCTTTTCTTTCAACATGAAAAATTCCTCCTTTTTTTACTCCTCATCCTTAAAAACTTTAATTTTGATCTCCACCCACTGCATTTCTTCATCTCCGCGCAAAATGTGAAAAATCGGCGAAGAAATTTTGTAATCATGCTCCATCACATACCGGAACAGTTCGTCATATGCCTTTTCCACTTCCGTCTGAAACTGCCCCTTCACCCATGTCTTAAGCATTCCATCAATATAAAAATAACTTTGCATCGTAAGTGCCGGATTTTTCGGCCTACTTGATTGTTCAACCGGCATATAAAGGTCAATCAGCATTCTCTCATCAAAGGGAATATTATATAAAGCATAAAACAGCCCCCTATACTCAATATTTTCTCATATTCAGATAACCCTTTTTACACAATTATACGGACTTAACTAGAGAACTTTTTGTTAAACTTAGAGGAAATAATAATAGCATCGTTTAGAAACCTTGAGTTAACAGATGGTCACTCTTATAACCTTTACAAGCATTTGCCAGCACTATAAAAAATAAGGTTTTACCCTCTTTACGCATATTGCGCGCAGCATAGTTGGCGCATGCAAAACCCGTGGCGAAACCGCACACGGGCTTTTGAACAACAGATTTATTGCACGTTAGAACTATATCCCCCAAGACTTTGCTGCTTTCCCCCAGCTATAGTAAACCCCTAAACTCACCACACCTAAAACGAGCGGCAGCCACCACGGGTAAGAAAAGGACGGGCCGATTTTCGGCATGAACTTATCCAGCAAAATAACGCCACCCAGAAAAACACAGATTACGGCATCTATTTTCAAAAAAGTTAGGATTTGCACCTTTTTTGTCTTTTCCTTAAACAAACTCTTTTTCAAGATACGAAAGATATACCAAATGGCAAAGATCACGTATAGCCCGGCAATGAAAAAGTTCAGGGCCGCGGGTACAGGATAAAACGGCGGCAAAGGTCTGGAAAAGAACCGTTCAACAACAAAAGCAGTAATGCCATTAATGACCAAATCAATCCCCAAAAGCAAGATCATTATCCTGATTGTAAAAGAAACCATATTGCGTTTGTTTTCTTTCGGCAGCTGCCTGATGATTTCGTCGGCAAATGCTTTCGGGTCACCGCCGAACATTTGCGCAGCTGTCTTGTTTTCTTTTTGGCCTTCGAGCAGATGGTCAAGCAGTTCCATCAGCACTTCTTCTGTTTGCTGCTCGGACAAAACGGTTTGCAGGCGAAGGTAGTCAAGCATATCGTTGTAAAATTTTTTGTTCTCAGGTGCCAGTTCCTGCCGTTTACGGTTGTTTTCCTCAATCAACTGTTTTACACTAAGCATCCTCACTTCTTCCTTTCAATAAAAGATTTACAGGGGCTGCGATTTGCTGCCACTCTGTTGTAATCTCATCTAGCGCGGATTTTCCTTTTTCCGTCAATTCATAATATTTGCGGCTCGGCCCAGAATCGGATGGCTGCATCTCTCCATGGATCCAGCCGTTCTTTTGCAGGCGTAACAGAACCGGATAGAGCGTCCCCTCGCTAATTTCCTGGAGGCCTAATTGCTGAAGTTTTTTTGAAAGAATGTAGCCATAAACCGGTTCTTTTTCAATCACAGCCAGCACACAGCCGTCTAAAATGCCTTTCAGTAACTGGCTTCGAATGGACATCCCTCCACCCCCATTTCAACTACTTTGTTATGCAAGTTAGTTTATCAAAAAATGAACTACTTTGCAATGCAAAATAGTAAAAAACAATAATAAAATCCAGCGGCAGGCTAACCGCTGGAAAAATTTTATGATTGCTTTTTTCGCTTGGAAAAATAATGAAGGAAAAAGGACAGAATCATATAGGCTAAAATCAAAAATACGACATAATTGGCCCAAAAATTTTCAAGGTTCAACACATTCAGTGTGCTCAGCCCTTTCTGGATGCCCATTACAATAAGCACCGTCACCGCAAACATGAAAAATAATTGCACATAGCGTTTCATAGCCGTCCCTCCCAAATAAAGATAATCACTATGATTATCTTAAAAAACGGTCCGGCCGATGACTGTGATCTGGATCATAGCAAAGCCGGTTGTTTATGGCATTTATGTGAAAAATGCCGTACTCCGAAAAAGAACGGATGCTTTAAAAGATGGCGCCTGTTCCATGGTATAATCAATTGGGAAGAATCCTTCATTTATGGAAGAGTTTTTTAGAAAACCCTCTCTAAAAAACTAAGAAAACAGCATCCCTTTTCGGTGCTGTTTTGTGTGAAAGGACGATTATCAATGAAAAAAGAAAAAGCAGTCGTTGTTTTCAGCGGCGGCCAGGACAGCACCACCTGCCTTTTCTGGGCAAAGAAAAAGTTTCAGGAAGTGGAAGCCGTTACGTTCGATTACGGGCAGCGCCACCGTCTTGAAATAGAATGTGCAAAGAATATAGCGGAAGAGCTCGGGGTAAAGCAGCATATTCTGGATATGCAGCTGTTGAACCAACTCGCCCCGAACGCGCTGACGAGGGAAAGCATTACCGTGAAAGCAGGGGCAGACGGGGAGCTTCCGAATACGTTTGTGCCCGGGCGGAATTTGCTGTTTCTTTCTTTTGCCGGGGTGCTTGCCAGCCAAATCGGCGCAAGGCATATCGTAACCGGTGTGTGCGAAACGGACTTCAGCGGTTACCCGGACTGTCGCGATATTTTCATCAAATCTTTAAACGTCACCTTGAACCTTTCAATGGACCAGCAGTTTGTCATTCATACCCCGCTCATGTGGCGTAACAAAGCAGAAACATGGGCGCTCGCGGATGAACTCGGGGCATTTGATTTTGTCCGTGAAAAGACGCTGACCTGCTATAATGGCATCATCGCTGACGGCTGCGGGGAATGCCCGGCGTGCAAATTGCGCAAAAGAGGGCTGGAGCAATACCTGGCCATCCGGAACGGGCAGTCTGAATGACGATTTCGTTGGAATTGTGGTAAAATAATGAAAAAAGGAGGCGGGGGAATGGCTGAAATCAAAACAGTATCGATCATTGGGTTAGGCGCGCTCGGCATTTTATTCGGGCATCATTTATCGAAAAAAATGCCGGTGGAAAACTTGCGGATCATCGCTGACCAACAGCGTATTGAACGATATGAGCGGGAAGGCGTTTATTGCAACGGCGAAAAATGCCACTTTCATTATGTCACACCGGAAGAAACAGTGGAGCCGGCGGATTTGGTGCTATTTACGGTCAAATACAACGGACTGGACGAGGCAGTTGAAGCAGTCAAACAACATGTCGGGCCGGATACGGTGATTTTGTCTGCCTTAAATGGGATCTCAAGCGAAGAAATCATTGGCCGTACATATGGAATGGACAAAATGTTATACTGTGTCGCCCAGGGGATGGATGCCGTCAAAATCGGAAACCAGCTGACATATGCGCATATGGGCATGCTTTGCTTCGGCGAAAAAGAGCCAGGCATTTTTTCGAAAAAAATGAAAAAAGTGGCCCGTTTCTTTGAGCAAACGGATTTGCCATACGAAGCCGATACCCAAATGATGAAAAGGCTTTGGGGCAAATTCATGCTCAATGTCGGCGTCAACCAGACCGTCGCCGTTTACAAAAGCAATTACGGCGAAATCCAAAAAGACGGCCCTGCACGCGAGATGATGATTGCCGCTATGCGAGAAGTGATGGCATTGTCTGAAAAAGAAGGGTTTCCGCTTACGGAAGAAGATCTCCGTTACTGGCTGAAAGTGGTCGGAAACCTGAGCCCTGCCGGTAAGCCGTCAATGGCGCAGGATGTGGAGGCAAAACGGTACAGCGAAGTCGGCCTGTTTTCCGGAACCGTCATCAAACTCGGCAAAAAATACGGCGTTCAAGTTCCGGTTAACGAGGAACTGAACCGGCGCATCCGGGAAATCGAAAGCACTTATACCGCAGTACATTGACACGGATCACCAAAAAGGGGAGCTTTCAGGAAAGCTCCCTTTTTGGTATGGCATACAATTGCCTGCTGTTTGTAGATGGAGGCTAGGGAAGGCAGTCATAGAAGCGCCCTATATGAAGAAAGGAAACTTTTTTCTGCGTTTCCTTAACTTAGAGGTCCTCTATGTGAAGGAAGAGCCTCGTTTTTGCTTGCTTCCTTAACGTAGACGCGCTCTACGTGAAGATAGACCGTCTTTTTTCCGCGCTTCCTTAACATAGACACGCTCTATGTTAAGGAACAACCTCAATTTCCTTCGCTTCCTTAACGTAGACGCACTCTATGTGAAGATAGACCGACTTTTTTCCGCGCTTCCTTAACATAGACACGCTCTATGTTAAGGAACAACTTCAATTTCCTTCGCTTCCTTAACGTAGACGCACTCTATGTGAAGATAGACCGACTTTTTTCCGCGCTTCCTTAACGTAGACATGCTCTATGTTAAGGAACAACCTCAATTTCCTTCGCTTCCTTAACATAGACGCGCCCTATGTGAAGGAAGGCTGCCTTTTTTCCACGCTTCCTTAACGTAGACGCACTCTATGTGAAGAAAGACCCTCAATTTCCCCCGCTTCCTTTACGTAGACGCCCATGCCGCAAAGAACATGGCGTTAGCAGAAGGCAACGCGACTTGCCAGAATCACGCACGGCTACATGAAGGTTCCATAGATAATTGCCGTCTTCCTTCATTCGTCGTCCTTGCTGCAAAGAACGCGGTACGCAAGAAGAATGAAGCGTGACTACTTTCGTCTGCTGATTGAATGCGTGAAACCTAAAGGGCAAGGCGTTTTGTATTTGCCTCGTGGGCCATCCCGTTAAAACCGAAAATGTTTGGGCAAAATCGGTCCTTTATTTTTGATTACCATAAGGAAGACTGGTCAATACTTTAATCGGGGAACAAAAAACCGGGAACAACCATTGACCTTCGATTGCTTGTGGTTGTCACCAAGAACATCCGGAAACCGCCAGCCGGCTTGAATGGTACATAGCAACATAGCAAGCAGGAATTTTGACTTTCCGGTGCGGTTTTCTTATCATTATCTAGCATAAAATATAAATGGAAGCAGGTCGATAAAATGACGAAAGTTGGAATTTTGCTTGGCTCTTTGCGGAAAGCATCTTTTTCAAGAAAACTTGCGGAAAATGTGGCAAACCTTTTTCCTGAAGGATATGAAACGGAATTTGTCGAGATTGGGAACCTCCCTTTATATAATCAGGATTTTGATGACCATAACCAGGTTCCGGCCGAGTATACGACATTTCGGAATACAGTAAAAGGGCTCGATGCGGTGCTGTTTGTAACACCGGAATACAACCGCTCCATCCCGGCTGTGTTAAAAAATGCAATCGATGTTGGTTCGCGCCCGTACGGCCAAAGTATATGGGATGGGAAACCGGCGGCGATTATCAGCCAATCCCCTGGAAACTTAAGCGGGTTTGGTGCCAACCATCATCTGCGCCAGTCGCTTGTTTGTCTGAACATGCCAATCCTCCAGCAGCCTGAAGCTTATATCGGCAATGTTACTGCACTGTTTGATGAAAACGGAAAAATTGTGAATGAAGGCACAGTCCGGTTCCTGCAATCATTTACAGATGCATTTGTTGATTTAATTAAAAAATACAAAGGCTGATGTACCCATCGGAAGCTGAAAAACAGCGGGATCCCTTTTCCAAAGGGTTCCCGCTGTTTTTCGTCATTGGGCCTTTCCTTGATTGTTTAAAAGCAGGGGGAAATTTTACTTTATTTTATTTTCCCCATTAAAATTTTTCTCCTTTTGCCGATCAATTTATTAGGGATTCCGCAAGCAACAAAAAGATTAAATCTTTTTTAAGTCTTTTTTTCTATACTACATACAGATTTAAATGGTGGAGGAACGTTATGTTAAAGAATGTTAAAAAGATTTCATTCAAGATCATTATGCTCTCAGTGCTCAACTCTGTGATTGTGATTGCCATTAATATTGGGGCATCGGTTTACGGAAATATCGGCAAGGGAAACAGCGGCACCGGAAACCACGTGCCCCCGGCCGGAATCGCAATCATACCGACAAATGTTTTAATCGGTCTTTTCATTTCCCTTATCATCGGTATCATTCTTTCATACATACTGGGTAGGGTAATCTCAAAACCGATCCTGCAAACGGCCGAACTGGCAGAACAGACAGCGGCACTTGATTTACGGGAAGAAAATGGGTCTTTCGATAAAATTCAGTCTTTTCAGGATGAAACGGGCAAGCTTGCCAGGGCGCTCAGGCAAACGAGAATCTCTTTAAGAGAAGTGGCCAAACGGTTGAAGGAATTTTCATCAAAGGTCGCTACCCATACGGATACCCTCTCAAAAAGAACGGAAGAAAGTTTTCAATCTATCAATCAAGTAGCCTCTTCAATTGATGAATTTGCGCAAGGGAACAGCCAGCTGTCGGAAACCGTCCATGACATCAATAAAACTTTAAACGAGGTGATCAATCTCATTGAAACCATTACGCAGGAAGCTGCCAACGGGGCAGAACATGCAGCTGCTTCGCTTGACGCCGTAAAAGAAGGGCAGAATACGATTGACCATCAGTTCAAAAAAATAGATCAAAATATTGAAATCACAGCGACGGCAAACGAGTCTATTACAGAACTGAGCGGGATGATCGACCAGGTCCAGGCATTTGTCAATGTCATCACTTCCATTGCAGAACAGACGAACCTGCTTGCATTGAATGCTTCCATTGAGGCGAGCCGGGCCGGGGATGCCGGAAGAGGTTTTGCGGTTGTTGCCGGCGAAATTCGCAAACTGGCGGAAGGATCATCAAAAGCAGCCCGGGAAATTAAAGACCTGATCGCCACGACAACGAAAAAGTCGAATGCAGCTGTTGAAAATATTAGCAAAGCAAACGCCTTTATACATGAACAAAAAGATGCGTTCCACAAAACGGAAGCTGCTTTTCATCAGATTCAACATACTTACAGCAACATTGTTGGCAGTTTTCAGCATACCGCAGAAGGGATTGAAACGATCAACGAAAAATCAAAACAAATTTCGAAGCGGATTCAGGAGATAACTTCTACAGTTGAAAATTTTGCGGCAAGTTCCGAAGAGATGTCTGCTTCCGGCCAGGAACAGCGGGCCTTTACAGAGATTATTTCACAATCAGCGAAAGAATTGCAAGAGCTGGCTGGCAAGCTGGATACCGAAATGAATAAATTTAAAGTCAGCTGACGATAAACAGGCAGTGTGATCAACATGCAAGATGTGACCACACTGCCTGTTTTGATGTTCATATTTGAATGGGAATGGATCAAATCCGGCAAAAATCAGGAATGTTCCCGCTTGGGGTACCCGCAAGTCCGGCAGCGGGCGCTTTTAGAATCATGCTTCATGCATTCTGACAATGATTTTTCCTCGTACGTGGCGGCCTTTTAAGGTTTTCAAACCGGCCGGCAGTTCCTCACGCGGGAGCACTTGGTTGACCATCGGATTCAGCGTCCCTTTTTTCACACGCTGCATCAATTCATCCGCCATAAAAGCCAGGTTTTGCTTTGCCCGGACGGAGCCGCTCGCATGGGCTGCACCGAGGGCGACTTCATGAATCGATGGCGCAAGCGTGAACGGCTTTATGCCGGATAAGTCCGGGGCGCCTGCAATATATGCGAGCTGGCCGGAAAAAGCGAGCCGCTTCAAATCTTCGGTCGCTTCGGCGAAACTGACAGTGTTCAATATCAGGTCCACCCCTTCCCCGTCCGTCTCTTCCATGATTCTTTTTGTGACATCTTCTGTATGATAGTCTATCGCTGTATCTGCACCGAGCGATTTGACCCATTCGTGATTGGCGGCGGAAGCGGTGGTGAATACTTTTAACCCGAGTTCTTTCGCGAGCTGAATGGCAAATCCGCCAACTCCGCCGGCGCCGGCATGGATCAAAATCGTTTGCTTGTCAGTATGGTTTAATTTTTGCACCACTGCCTGATATGCGGTCATCCCGGCACAAAGCACAGCTACCGCTTCGTCATAAGAAACGCCATCAGGGATTTTTGCGGCTGCATTTGCATCAATGGCCGCAAATTGTGCAAATGCCCCTTTCCGGTTCAAATCGGTGTGGCATGCTATCCGGTCACCTGTTTTAAAACCAGACGGATCCGGGCCAACTTCAACAACTTCCCCCGCAAGATCGACACCGGTTATATGCGGATACACCCAGTTTGGATTGCCGGATTCAATCAATTGGTAGTCAACCGGGTTTAAAGCGGTGCTCATCACTTTCACAACAAGCTGTCCTTCACCTGCACGAGGATCCGGCACTTCTCCCCATGTGAGGTCGTCAATGCTTGCAGGTTTCCCGATAAGCCATCCTTTCAATTTCCGGTTCCTCCTTAATAAGCGCCTTCTGAATATGTCAATTCATAACTGTGGCTGTAAATTTCCACTAAGTTGCCGAACGGATCTTCGCAGTAAACCATCCGGTAAGGCTTTTTCCCCGGATAATATTCACGGATCGGCATCCGTTGTTTACCCCCGTGCGCTTTTATTTTTTCCACGAGGCCTTCTACATCCGGATCCTGGACGGCATAATGGAAAATGCCCGTTTTCCAGTACTCGAAGTTATTGTCAGGTGTTTCATTGTTTTTGAACTCAAACATTTCAACACCTGTTCCGTCGCCCATTGCCAAGTGTGCGATGCGGAACGACCCCCAGCCAGAGCCGAAAACATCTTTGCACATGATGCCAATGGCGCTGTCGTCTTCTTTAATTTCAGATGGTTCCATGATCACGTACCAGCCCATCACCTCGGTATAAAATTGAACGGCTTTGTCCAAATCAGGAACGGAAAGGCCGATATGTGAAAAAGATCGTGGATACGTCATTTTTTTATCACTCTTTTTTTGGTTACTATACTAGTATAGTATGCGACAATCCATTTTAAAAATGAGACGCATTTTTTCTTGATCCTGTTCTTGAACATTTACGCAGGCCCATTTTCATTCTTTTACCGGTTCCAATCCGTTTAGAAATGGCTCGGTCCATGTCCTCTCCCGCAGCCTATTCTGTGGACCCGAATTCGCCTTTCCCTCTTTTGGATTCAGCTAACCGTTTCCAGGGCGCGATCGTCATTTGGGCAATTCGTAACCTTTTTTCCACTTTGAACGGATTTCTCATCCTCAACCTATCTTGAACAGCTAGCCGGCAAATCTGCAAACGCTCCTGAAAACATCTGTAGGGACGTTTTTTGCCTGTTGGAAAGCAAGTTTGATCATGCAGTGCCACTTCACACGACAGATATGCTTGTCCCTCTATTCGTTTTCTTTATCCGGTGTTTTATCACTCAGCTCTTTGTCCGGCGTTTTTTCGTCCGGTTTGCCCCGATTGTTCCTGACTTCTTTTTTGCAGATTTCAAATGGCTCTGCCGTTTCATGGACCACGGATTCAATCGCTTTTATTTCTCCCGTGATGGCCCGGCTGATAGACTGCAGTTCCGGTTTGGGAAGCTGCCGTTTTAATATGTTGCGTTTGACGTTTAGCCTGTTTAAAAACGCGACATGCGGCTGAAACATTCGCTTTGAATACCACTCCCAGTAGGATAAAAGCACTACTGCCAGCATCCCGATTTGGGGCGAGAAAACTGGTTCATCGAGAAAGCCGGTCAGGACGATTACCGGCAGGCTGAGCAGAAAAATGTTCAAGTAACGATAATTTCTTTTTATGAAAAATAATCTGCCCAATTTGAACATCCCCATGACTAATACAGCAAGAAAAGCAATACCGCCAATTGCCCCGTATTCGACAAAAAAACCGATAAAAATATCATGGGCGTGGTAAATATTTTTATGGAACAGGCTGGCATATACTTTCCCGAAACCAAGTGGTGTTGTGCCAAACAAAAAGTGGGTTTCAAAAATTTTATAGGAATGATACCAGATCTTTTCCCTGCCCGTTAGAGAACCTTCAATGGAATGAACTCTCGGGATGACCGCCGCAAGCTTGCCTGCTCCGAGCGCCAGAAACAGAAGCCCGCCTCCAAAAATCCATTTATTCCATCTGAAAAAGAAAATAAAATAAATGCATATCATCGAAATAAAACCGGCCCGTGATCCAGTATCAAAGACGCCTTTACTAAGGAAAAAAAGCGGGATACATTTCCAAATCAAGTTTTTCCAGTCTTTCTTGCCCGCGTCTTTCAGCATCTCCGCAAACAGAAATGAAATCCCGATCAGTAGCAGAAACATCGTGAAATTCGGATTGTAAGTACTGCCGATTAATCTGTTGTAATGTTTAAAACCGAACAGCTCCGTGCCGGTCAGAAATGCCAGCACTGGGTCATCCGACAACATTTTTGGAAGCCAGCCAATGAAAATACCATAAAGGCCACAGCCGATCACAATCCAGCGGAAATGCTTGAATCTGCCCCTTGTTCCGCTGTCCATAATTTTAAGGAAAATTCCCCAGTAAAACAAAATCCTTAAGCTTTCAGCAAGAAGGAGCGGTTCTCCCATTTGCACAGCCGCTCCGGTGGTTGCTGCCAAAAGACAGAGAAAGAAAAAGGAGACAGGGGAAGATGAAAACAACCGTTTATTTTTGATATGCCTGTACAGTTCCGAAAGGCTGAATACAAGCATGATAAACAGACCAACAGGCGGGAGCGCAAAACACAATACTGCAGCCAGTTCAAATGCATGCTCTTTTATAAAGTGTATTAAACTGTTCATAGGATTCCTCGTTATTCGGATCTAATTGCTCAGGAACCACTATACCATGCACAGATTAAATTTCGTTGAAAAAATCTCATGAAAAGAAATTTTATTTTTCATTTATTTTGGCAATCCCAGTGGATCCGAACCCGCCTTCCCCTCTTTCGGATTCTGCTAACTGTTCCGTAACACTTACGGTGACAGACATGACGGGTGCGATAATCATTTGGGCGATTCGCATCCCTTTTTCAACTTTGAATGGCGTCTTTCCAAAGTTGATTAAAATGACTTTAATTTCTCCTCTGTACCCCTCATCAATCGTACCCGGGCTGTTTAAAACGGTGACCCTGTGTTTTAAAGCGAGCCCGCTTCTCGGCCTGACCTGCGCCTCTGTTCTGCGCGGCAGCTCGATGGCAATGCCGGTACGGATCAGTTCCGCTTCCCCCGGTGCAATGTTTTTTTCTTCGATGGAATATAAATCCAACCCTGCATCTCCAGGATTGGCCCTTTGCGGCAGTTGTGCATCAGGATGCAATAATTTTACCTTTAAAACATCATCCATTGAAATCGCTCCTCGTATAGTTCTTCCATGATTATATCAAACTAAAACAGGTTTTTACTTTTTTCCGGGAATCCGGAAATTTTTTACCAGAAGGGGGACTATTCTTGGTTAAAATGACGAAAAAGATGCCAAAAATTCCGGCAGAGCCTGAAATGACAATCGCATCCGACCAAAAAGAATTTCAGCCGGGCGAGTCAGTGGACGAACATGCCAATTTGGAAGCTACAAACGAAACTTTGAACCAGGAAGAAATCAGACAGCAGACGGAAAATTTATAATGCTTTTTTTAAAAAACAGAGCCCCCGGCATGCCGGAAGCTCTGTTTTTTTGATTATAATGCTGCTTTTGCTTTGTTTGCCAGTTCGGCAAATGCTTGTGCATCGTTCACAGCGAGGTCGGCAAGCATTTTGCGGTTCACTTCAATGCCGGCCTGTTTCAAACCGTGCATCAAACGGCTGTAGGAAAGGCCGTTGATTCTTGCCGCAGCGTTAATACGGGTAATCCACAGTTTGCGGAAATCGCGTTTTTTCTGGCGACGGTCGCGATACGCATACATGTAGGATTTCATTACTTGCTGATTGGCAACTTTAAATAATGTATGTTTTGAACCATAATAACCTTTGGCTAATTTCAGAACTTTTTTGCGTCGTCTGCGGGTAACTGTACCGCCTTTTACACGTGGCATAATCTTTTCCTCCTAATTGAAAGCTTTGTTTTCTTACAGATTGTCGAGCATTTGGCGGATGCGTTTCATGTCGCTTGCGGATACAAGCGTTGATTTACGCAGCTGGCGTTTTTGTTTTGTCACTTTATTTGCGAACAAATGGCTTCTGTAAGCGTGGGAACGTTTCAGGCTGCCGGAGCCGGTTTTCTTAAAACGCTTGGCAGAGCCGCGGTGAGTTTTCATTTTTGGCATGATTAGTCCTCCTTAAGTTGGCGTTACTTCTTCTCTGTTTTTGGTGTGAGCACTAAGAACATGCTCCGTCCGTCCATTTTCGGTTTGGATTCGACCGTGGCGACTTCGGCACATGCTTCTGCAAACCGGTCGAGGACACGCTGCCCGATTTCTTTATGGGTAATGGCGCGGCCTTTAAAGCGGATCGAGGCTTTTACCTTATCGCCTTTTTCCAAAAACTTAATGGCATTGCGGAGTTTTGTATTAAAGTCATGTTCTTCGATGGTCGGGCTCAAACGAACCTCTTTTACGTTAATGATTTTTTGTTTTTTTCGTGCTTCCCTGTCTTTTTTCTGCATCTCGAAACGGTATTTTCCGTAATCCATGATGCGGGCAACAGGCGGTTTTGCGTTTGGCGCAACAAGTACAAGGTCAAGGTTGGCACGTGCCGCAATCTCCAATGCTTCGTTCCGGGATTTAACCCCCATCTGTTCGCCGTTTTGGCCGATTAAACGGACTTCGCGGGCACGAATGCCTTCGTTCACCATCATATCTTTGCTAATAATGAGCCACCTCCAAGATAATTTCAAACAAACGTGTGAATATTTCGCTTGCGAAAAAGCCCTGAACGTACTGCACACGAAAAAAAGCGCAGGGAACACACCCGCGCTTATGATCACGATCATTGATAGATACCTGACAACTGCACCATTGCGTCAACAGGTGAGAAGCGGGCTGCTCCTTCTTTTCACAAACTTATATTCAAATTCACTCAATTATTGTATCACTTTACCGTATCCATGTCAATTTGCAAGAATCCCGGAAAATCTGTTTAACTTTTTTTGGCTCAACATGCGTTATTTTATCAAAACGGCAGAGAAATCGCAAGTGTTTTTTTGGTCTCCTCTCTGAAGTGCTTAATGAAAATGCTTGTCTTTGTTGAAACAAAAGCTTCTAAAAATAAAGCTTTTACATCAAGCCTGAGCATCTATTTACATGCTTTTTTCGGTAGGCAAGAGAGCGGCATTTTATATAAAATGAACGGAAATTGGATCAAATGTAAATCAATTTTTCATTTTCCCCTCCTAACCATGCCACCGGTTTCAATCCATTTTTCTGAATGATGGTTGTACCTTCCATTTATCTCCTTTTTTATCTACTTAATTTCACATACGTATGGTCAATCTCCACAACTTTTGGCAGTTTTCTCATTCTTCCGCTTCCCATATAAAACAGTGCCAGGACAAACAGCCCTATTCCAAAAAAGCTCATGGTAAGCTGGACGGAAGTGATCTTGGCCATCACGCCGCCGATCAATGATCCTGCCGGCATCGCAAGCGATAGCAAACTCACGTTGATGGTATTGACCCGCCCTAACATTTGTTCATCAGGCAATTGCTGAAATATGGCAGAAAACAAAACATTGATGGCACCAATAGATAACTCGGAAATAAACATAAGCGTATAAACATACCATATCGAAACATTGCTCAATAAAATCATGAAAAGCCAGGACAACCCGGAGAGCAAAAAGCCTGCAGCCAATATTTTGCCAAACGGAAATATCCGGCTGATTTTATCCGCGCCTGCCGCTCCTGCCAAAGCCCCTAAGCCCAAAGCCGCTGTCATGATGCCGTAGGATGAAGCGCCTTCGCCCGTAGTATTGGCGAAAGAAGGTAATACGACCATTACAATTGCGAAAAAAAAGTTTAAAAACAGCAAGGGGATTAATAATTGCAAGATGAAAGGCTGTTTGACAAACGATAGGCCTTCTTTAAAATCCCGTTTGTACGCCTGCCATTCTTCCCGTACGCTCCCGGTTTGCTTGCTTCTTTTTACCTGTACTTTTAAAAACAAAAACAGAATGGATGAGAGTATAAAAAGAAGCGAATTCATCCCGAGCACCATCGACATCGAGAAAGCGGCGAGGATAAACCCGGCAATCCCATTAAAGAAAAAATCCGAACCCTTATATGCAATGGACATGAGTGAATTGGCCTTGACGAGATCTTTCTTTTCCACGGCTTTCGGCAATAATACGCTTTCTAACGGGTAAGTCAGTTCCGATAAAAACGAAAGAACCGGGATGGAAAGCAACAGCAGCCAGACATTCATGATTCCATACTTGCTTAAAACAACAAGAAGAAGCAGTAAGCCGGCTTGTAAAACGCTTGCTGTAACCAGCAATTTTTTTGCATTTATTTTGTCAAGAACCGGGCCGTAAAATAAGCTCAGCACCTCTGTCAGCGAAAATAAGAATCCGGCAAATCCGGTATAGACCGTCGAGTTCCCCCCTAATTTTAAAACCATCCACATCATGGCAATATAATAAACACTATCCCCAATATTGGTGAACAGCCTGCCAAAAAACAACGCATTAAAATGACGATTCCGAAATAAGTGCATTGGGCTCCGTCCCCTTCCCCTGTGCCAACCCATTTTTTCCTCTATTATATAATAAAAAGCACCCTGCAAACCTTTTTGTGGTCCTTTAGGGTGCGTGATTTCTTGTCTGTTTTACCGTTTTATTTCTTCTTTTATCTTGCTGAGGAATGTGTCCACCGGCACCGTTTCCGTTTGTTTCTCGCCGTATTTGCGAACATTGACCGCATTGTCTGTGGCTTCCTGGTCGCCGACAACGAGCGCGTACGGGATTTTTTGCACTTGGGCTTCACGGATCCGGTAGCCCAATTTTTCATCGCGGGCATCAAGTTCAGCGCGGACCCCTTCCGCCTTGAGCGCTTCTTGGACTTTCCGCGCATAGTCATAATGGGCATCCGGTGATACCGGGATCACTTGTACTTGAATCGGCGCAAGCCATGTCGGAAACGCCCCTTTGTATTCCTCGATTAAATAAGCGACAAACCGTTCCATTGTCGAGACAACGCCGCGATGGATGACAACCGGGCGGTGCGGCTTACCGTCTTCCCCGACATACGTCAGGTCAAACCGTTCCGGGAGCAGGAAGTCAAGCTGCACGGTTGACAATGTTTCGTCTTTGCCAAGCGCCGTGCGGACCTGGACGTCGAGCTTCGGGCCGTAAAATGCGGCTTCGCCTTCCGCTTCGTAATAGTCAAAACCAAAATCATCCATCGTTTCTTTCAGCATCGCCTGTGCCTTGTTCCACATTTCATCATCATCATAATACTTGTCCGTATTTTCCGGGTCACGGTACGACAGGCGGAACGAGTAGTCGGTAATGTTGAAATCTTTATATACCTCAAGAATCAGTTCGACCACGCGCTTGAATTCTTCTTTAATCTGGTCCGGACGCACGAAAATATGGGCATCATTCAATGTCATGCCGCGCACCCGTTGCAGGCCGGAGAGCGCACCTGACATTTCATAACGGTGCATGAGCCCGAGTTCGGCAATCCGGATCGGCAATTCGCGGTAGCTGTGGATCGTATTTTTATACACCATCATATGGTGCGGGCAGTTCATCGGACGCAACACGAGTTCTTCATTGTCCATTTTCATGACCGGGAACATATCTTCCTGGTAATGGTCCCAGTGGCCGCTCGTTTTATACAGGTCCACGCTGCCAAGCACCGGCGTATAGACGTGGTCATAGCCGAGTTTGACTTCCTTGTCGACAATATACCGTTCAATGGTGCGGCGGATCGTTGCGCCTTTTGGCAGCCAGAGCGGCAGGCCTTGTCCGACTTTTTGCGAGTTCGTGAAAAGTTCGAGTTCTTTCCCGATTTTCCTGTGGTCGCGTTCTTTTGCTTCTTCCAGGAATTTCAAATGGGCTTCGAGATCTTCTTTCTTGAAGAAAGCCGTCCCGTATATGCGCTGCATCATTTTGTTGTTGCTGTCGCCGCGCCAGTATGCACCGGCAATGTTTAATAACTTGAATTCCTTAATTTTTCCGGTTGATGGCACATGGACGCCGCGGCACAGGTCAACAAATTCGCCCTGTTCATAAACCGTGACCGTTTCGTCCGGAATCGCATCAATCAGTTCAAGCTTGTATTCATCATGTGCAAATATTTTTCTGGCTTCGTCACGGGATACGACTTTGCGGACAATTTCAAGATTTTCCGCAACAATTTTTTTCATTTCCTTTTCAATTTTCGGCAAGTCTTCCGGCGTGAGTGACACTTCAAGATCCATGTCGTAGTAAAATCCGTTTTCAATTGCAGGGCCGACACCAAACTTGACATTGCCGTACAGGCGGCGGACAGCCTGTGCCATCAAATGTGCCGTGCTGTGGCGCAAGATTCCGAGCGCATCTTCATGCTCAGGGGTGACGATTTCAATTGCGCCGTCTTCTTCAATCGGTGTGCGCAAATCGAGCAGTTTGCCGTTCAGTTTGCCGGCGAGCGCCTTTTTCCTGAGGCCCGGGCTGATCGATTGGGCAATCTCTTCCGTTGTTGTTCCAAATGGAAATTCCTTTAAAGCACCATCTGGAAAAGTGATTTTTACGATCTCTGCCATATGTCCCACTCCTTTAAAAATTAAGCTGTCACGCGGGCGGCCTGCACGAGGCTGCTTTTTGCAGGCATCCGTACGAGCACGTCCGCACGAAAACACAGCCAAAAAATAAAAAACCCGCCCCCGGCAAGGGACGAGTTTTGTACACGCGGTTCCACCCTCATTTCCGCACGTCTTTACGCGCGGCTTGAGTATGATAACGGAAATATCCGTCAGCCGCTACTGATTTTGTTCACGACTGAAGTTCGGAGGCGGTAAGCATCCTGTCCGTGCCGGAAAGCTTGCAGCCTGAGGCTTTCCTCTCTGAAAGGCGGTAACAGAATCCTGTTGTCCTCGTCATCACATTGACTTTTTCATTTCCAATTGATTATGTAAGTAATTATAGAAGTTTGCAATGAAAAAATCAAGGGATGGCGATTGATTTTATTGCCGTGCTGCATTTGCCCCCGGTTCAAGCCCCCTTTTTATTCACTGGCGGCGAATTGATCGTGCATAAAATGCATCCGGCTTTTCACGGCCACCCGTTCTTCAAAAATATTGCATATCGTACGAATCAAAGCCTGGTCCGGCGTATCCGTATAAATTTCAATCCGGCTGGGCGCAATCGATAAAAGCGGTGCAATTGTGACTGAGTCAATATAGACAGGGTGGTTGGACAGAAGCCTGCGGTCAATCAATCCGTTCAGTTCTTCCCTCGTCATTTCCCGGAATTGGCCGTTGTAAAATTTCACCTGTTCCCCGAGGCAAAGCTTTATTTTTTCCCTTTTTGGTTCTTTTTGCTTTAAGTAATCCCTAAGGCTTTGCACAAAAATCTGGTATTCCTGTTCCATTTTGTATTCGTCAATCGCAATGCCGATGTATCGGTCAAGACAGTCAAAATAGCCTTTTAAGCGGAACGTCAGCACGGAAGCGAGCGGCAATGTGCACGATTCGCCAACCAGCGGTGCGACCGCTCCTTCAATAGCGGCGCGTTCGTCGATCTCACCCGCCAGATCCGTCAGCTCCGGCCGCTCTCCTTTCAGCATGCCGTCTACGATTTCGAGTATCCGGTTTTGCTCTTCTTCCGCCTGAAAAAAATAGGCTTGTTTCAGTTGGTTACAAATCCACTCGTTTCTTTTTTTCTTCATGATGAAATTTGCAACGGCTGCCTGCAGTTCCTGTTTATTGCCGGCCGCTTCCACAACATAATGTATTTTCCCATGCAGCACTGCTTCCCGGATTTTCACAGTGCGCCGTTTTTCCTTTGCAAAATATGCTTTTATCCATAATGCATCATCCTTGTCCCTGATCAGGAATTCCAATCCAAGCCCCCCCTGTACGGTAAAACATTCTCGTTTGCTTTACCTTATGTATATGAAGCGGCATCAGCAAATAGAAGACGGGAAAGCGTTACGAAATGAAAAAGGCGGGCCCCCTCATGCAAGGGTCAGGCCCGCTGGTTCGGCCCCTCCATCCGGACAGGGGCGCTTAAATATTTGATGCGCTCGAGAATGCGCGCTGCTTTCAATTCTTCCTTTTCCCCGCGCTGGGTATAAGTGAAATGGTACTCTAAATCCTCATAGCTGAAATTGGATGTAAAAAAAGTGGGAAGGTCTTCCTGCATCCTGTATTGGAGAATCGGGCCGAGCACTTCATCCCGCGTCCAGCTCGAGTTCGTTTCCGCACCGATATCATCCAACATCAATACGGGCACTTGCTTCACCGTATCCAGCTTTTCCCCGGTGGAGTGGTCGCCGATCGAGTCCTTCATTTCGCGGAAAAACTCAGGCACATACACGATTAAAGAAGAGACCTGTTTCCGGTCCGCCAGCTCGTTCGCAATTGCACCAAGCAAATACGATTTGCCGACGCCGAAATTGCCGTATAAATATAGTCCCTTCATTTTTTTGCCCGGCTCGTATTCACGGACAAAGCGATGCGCAAAATCGTATGCATCAAGACGCCCCATTTGTTCAAGGAAAAAATCACCAAAGGACGCCTCCAATATTTTTTTCGGCATGTGCATGCTTTGGATCAGCCTGCGCGTTTTATTGCGCTCATCCTCCAATATTTTCTTCTGGCACCTTTTATAGTGGATCTCAATATTGCCATGTTCAATAACGAGTTCCGGCACATACCCTTTCATCATATTCACGCATTCGCCAAGGCTTTTGCACCGGCTGCAATTTTTTTCCTGTGAAATGAATTCGTACAGTTTCATCCAGCTTTTTTCAATCATCGATTTTGTGACTTCACCGTGGTGTGCATCCAAAAAAGCGCGGATGTCGGGATGCGTGATGATTTCCTGCTTCATTTCTTCATAACGCTTGCGGAAACTAGGATTGGATGAAAGCCTTTTGAGTGTCTCATTTATGTTTTCCACCGCCTTCACCCTTTCTTGTATTGTTCACGTATTTTTTCAAGCCTTTTTCTTTTTTCTTCCATTGACTCGCCATCGGCTTGGACCGCGGTCGCAGTGGTTTTTTGGTCTTCTTTTTTAAACCAGTCCGGCAGCTTTTCAACCCGGACCGGCTTTCTCCGTCCGGTGCCGTTCTTCTCTTTATTGTTCAGCCATTGTTTGTACTGGCGGTCTTCTTTTTTGGCAAACGCCATCGCTTCCTTGGCGGTTTTCAGTTTTTTGCGCGCCCAATGGGAAGCCACTTTTTCTAAATAATTTTTCGACAGCTTCATATCGGTTTTAAATAAAACATATTGGATTAGTACATTTACAACCCCAAGGGGAAGCTGCTGGGCAAACATGACTTCTTCAATGGCGGCAAGATCTGCTTTCGCCGGTTCGCTGCCGCCCGAAAAATCGATCAGCATTTGTCTCGGAGAAGTCGTTTCCAGGTAGCGGAGGAATTTCTCCTCATCGTTTTCCGGCTCTTTTTGTTCTTTCGCATCCGCTTCTGGCTGGAAGCGGTCAACAAGGCGTGGCAGTTCGTCATGATGTTCAATCTGGTACCAGCTGCGCGCGATTTTCCGCAAATCCTCCACCCGGATTTCCAAGTCTGCCGTCAATGCCTGGAGCAAAATTTTCTTTATGTCCAGCTCATTTAAACCGTATAAAAATGAAAGCTTCACAATCGCTTCTCTGACTTCCGGCGTAATGGCACGCAGCGGAATCAGTTCATCACGTAAGTTTGCATATAAAAGGTCAAAATTAAAATGGGTGTTTTCGATTTTTATGACCGGGGCGGCGGTTTTTTCGATATAGCGGCGGTTTTCTTCCAGTCGGCTGATTTGCTGCGCTTCCGCCTCATTCAGCACTTCGGGGCCGATTTTTGCGGCATACACATCCTGGAATGAGCGGGTGATGTCCCGGTACTCACCCGGTTCTACGGCGCGGTCGGAGAAGAAGTGTTTCAACCGCTGGAAATGTGTTCTGCCGAGCTGCCGGTACAGGAAAACATTTAACAAACCGTCGTTGAAAAACTGTTCCGGGGACAGGGGCGGCTGCAGTTCGTATATAAACATGCGGATGTCGTCCGTTTGTTTCATATATGTTTTCAAAAGCCCAATGCCTTCAAGCTTCAGCCGGGCTTCGTAAATTTCAGACAAATTCATGGATAAAAAGCTCATCAGATGGTAATGGTTCCAGTCTTCGGACCAGAGCCGGCCGACTTCCACTTCATTCCATAATGTCATATACAGGCTGTAACATTGCGGCCCGATTAACGGCTGGTACAGGAGCGAAATGACCTTTTGATCGTAGTCCTGAAGCAGGCCGTTTGACGATGCACGATAACGGTCAGCTGGCTGTATTTCATTCCAAATCGGTTTCATAAAAGGCACTCCGTTTAAGCATTCTTGTTGAGCAATTCTTTCAGTTCATCGAGAAAAACATTCAAGTCTTTAAATTGGCGGTAAACGGAAGCAAAGCGGACATAGGCCACTTCATCCACTTTCGACAGCCTGTCCATCACCATTTCCCCGATCAGGGTGGAACTGACTTCTGTATATCCTTGCCTGCGGATTTCTTTTTCGATCTCCATGGAGATTTTTTCAAGCTGGTCCAGCGACACAGGCCGTTTTTCACACGCTTTAATCAGCCCGCGCAAAATTTTCTCACGGTTAAATTCTTCGCGGTTGCCGTCTTTTTTCACGACAATGAGCGGGGTTTCTTCCACTTTTTCAAACGTGGTGAAGCGGTACGAGCAGTCTTCGCATTCACGCCTTCTGCGGATGGAACGGCCTTCGTCCACCGGCCTTGAATCGATCACACGCGTATTGTTGCTATGGCAAGACGGACATTTCATATGAACCCCCCGTTCTGATACATTCTTACTACCATCATATATAAAAGAAGGCGAATAGACAACAGAAAGGTTTATCCTATTCCCGAAAGAAATTTATACATGCAGAACATATTGGATGTATCTTCTGTTTGTATATCCGGAAAAGTCCTCACTTTTCATCTATCCATCAATAGAATAGAAAGGTTTACACTTCTATTTCGTCAGCGTCCCGCACAAGTCATCCTCCGGCGCGGCTCTGAAAACTGGTAACGAAAACGGAGCAGGCTGGTGCTGCTCCGTTCGGCTTAGGCAATATTGATTTTCCCGGTTTCTTCCATTTTTTCCGCGACGAGCTGTGCCAGTTGTACGACGCGGCAAGAATAGCCCCATTCATTATCGTACCAGGCCAACACCTTGACTTTGCTTCCATCCATGACCATCGTGGATAAGCCGTCGACAATGGCCGAGTACGGATTTGTCGTATAATCCGAAGAAACGAGCGGCACTTCTGTATAGTCCAAAATGCCTTGCAGCGAGCCTTTCGCCGCCGCCTTAAATGCATCATTCACTTCTTCTGCCGTCACTTCTTTTTTCAAATCGACGACAAGGTCCACTAGCGATACATCCGGGGTCGGAACACGCAGCGCCATGCCGTGCAGTTTCCCTTTCAGTTGCGGGAGGACAAGGCCTAACGCTTTTGCCGCCCCGGTTGTCGTCGGAATGATCGATTTGCCACAGGCCCGGGCACGCCTTAAATCTTTATGCGGATTGTCGATATTGTTCTGGTCATTCGTATAAGAATGGACTGTTGTCATCAGGCCGTTTACAATCCCGAATTGTTCATCAAGTACTTTCGCGACCGGTGCCAGGCAGTTTGTGGTGCAGGAAGCGTTCGAGATAATATGATGCCGCTCGATATCTAAAACGTTTTCATTTACCCCTAAAACAATCGTGACATCTTCATTCTTCCCGGGCGCTGTCAACAGTACTTTTTTCGCGCCTGCCTGAAGATGGAGCGCGGCTTTTTCCCTTGCATTGAATTTTCCGGTTGCTTCAATTACCACATCAATATCCATTTTTCCCCACGGCAGTTGGGCCGGATTGCGTTCCGCCAAAAGCCGGATGCGTTTGCCGTTCACAATGAGTGCTTCCTCTTCTTCCACTTCCACTTCTCCGGGAAATACGCCGTGGATGGAGTCATATTTAATCAAATGTGCCAGTGTTTCCGCCGGATAGCAGGCATTCACCGCCACAATATTTAAAGCGTTATCCATCATGGCTTTTCTGAAAACCATTCTGCCGATGCGGCCGAAACCATTAATCGCAATTTTTGTTTCCACAGTGCAGACAACTCCTTCGAATAATAAATGACATACTTTTAATCCATTATTCATCAATTAGTATATCATATTTTAAAAGTTATGTAGCGTTATTCCCCTATTTTTGCATAAAAAAAACCATGATGTACCCATCATGGAACGAGCTGCCAATCTGACACGATTTTTTCAAGCTGCTGTTTTGTTTCCTCCAGGCTGCCATTGTTGTCGAGCACCGCATCCGCCAGTGCCTTTTTTTCGCTCAGCGGCATTTGCGCCCGGATCCGCATCTGCGCTTCTTTTTCTGAAAGGCCGTTTCGGGTCATTAATCTCTTTAACTGCGTCTCTTCATCCACGTAAACGAGGATGGTGCGTTCAACCATATAGGTAAGCCGGCTTTCAAAAAGAAGCGGGATATCCAGAAAGACAGTTTTTTTCCCATTTTCAATTGCCCGGTCCTTTTCCCGCGTCATCCAGGCCCGGACTGCAGGGTGGACAATGCTGTTTAGTTTCATCCGGAGTGCTTCATCCGCAAAAATGAGTGCCCCGAGTTTTTTCCGGTCAAGCGTGAGATCTTGCAGCAAAATCCCTTCGCCGAACGCTTCAATGATTTGTTCATACGCAAGTTCGCCGGGTTCGACCACTTTTCTTGCGGCAATATCCGCATCGACAATCGTAAACCCTTTTGTTTTCAGCATATTGGACACCGTGCTTTTGCCGCTTGCAATCCCGCCTGTTAAGCCGATAATCTTTGCCATACTCCCACCTGCCTTGTTAAAACTTGCATATACCGATCAAAATGAGGAGAACACCTGGTATAAAGGAAATTTTCCGGATCCATTGCAGCCGGGAAAACAGCATGCCGAGCCGGATGCCGGAAGAGACAAGCAAAAAGCTCATGCCGGCAACAAGGAAACTGAGCAGAAACGGGGAGTAGCCCATGATGCCCGCACCGATCCCGGCACCGAATGCATCGAGCGAGAGCGCAATCCCAAGCATGACCGCTTCGATTCCCGTAATGGCCCCGGAACGGTCAAAATCCGCGCTCGTCGGTTTTTTCAAAATATGGATGACGACGCCCAATGAGCGGATTTCAAAGTTGAGCACGACCTTTTCCCCGGGTTCTTCTTTTTCGTCGTTTGACCGGAAAAACTGGACCATCACCCATGCCCCGATCAAAATTAAAATCACGCCGCCAATCCGGTTTGCCGTTTCCGGGCGAATCCAATGGAGTAGGCTCTTCCCGAACAGCACGGAAAGAAATAAAGACGCCCCCGAACAAACGGCGATGATGAGGAGGGACTTAAGCGGAATCTTCATCTTCCGCAGCCCGTATGTAAAACCTGTGCTGAAATTATCCATGCTGACCGCCAATGCCAATAGCAAAATCGAAAGCCGGAAACCCACGGCCATCGCCCCTTCCGTTTTGCATCGCTGCTATTAGTGTATGGAGGGGGCATGGCCAATGTTCAACCTGTTATCTGCGTTTCTTTTGGCAATTCGGGCAGTAATGGGTGCCGCGGCCTGCTGTAACCATCTTTTCAATCGGGGTGCCGCATTTCCGGCACGGCTCCCCTTTCCGGCCGTAAACATACAGCTCGAGCTGGAACATGCCCATCTGTCCTTGCGAATTTACATAGGAACGGACCGTGCTGCCGCCTTTTTCAACGGCTTCCTGCAACGTTTGAATGATCTCGCTGTGTAAAAGATGCACGTCTTTTTTTGTCAGTGACTTTGCTTTTCGCTCCGGATAGATGTGAGCACGGAACAAGGATTCGTCCACATAAATGTTCCCGAGCCCGGAAATGACCGTCTGATCGAGCAAACAGGATTTGACATTGCGTTCCGTTTTCTTTAGTTGGCCGTATAAATATTTTTCCGTAAACGTATCGGATAGCGGCTCAGGGCCGAGTTTTGAAAGCGGGAGAGAGGACAATTCCTCCCCCTTTAAAAACAAATGCATTGTCCCAAATTTGCGGACATCTTTGTACCTTAGTTCCTTTCCGGATTGAAAATGAAAAATCATATGCGTATGCTTTTCAACCGGTTCATTTTGGTCATAAACCCGGTATCGCCCTTCCATGCGCAAATGGGAGACAAGCGCGTAATGGTCCGTGTAAAAAATGAGAAATTTGCCGCGCCGCCCGAGCGAACGGATCGTTTCACCGGCCAGAGCATCGGCAAACGCCTCTGTGTGAAGCGGCTTTTTGACCATTTTTGGCAAAAGCACCGTTACGCTTTCAATCGTTTCGCCAGCAACGAGCTGTGCCAGCGTTCTTCGTATCGTTTCCACTTCCGGTAATTCCGGCATGCTTGATTCCTCTTTCCTTTCTTTGTTGCCTGCAGCTATTTTGCATCAAACCAGGTCGGCCCGTATGCGGAATCCACTTTCAGGGGAGCGGCGAGATCTACGGCATGCTCCATCACTTCCGGCACAATTTCTTTTAACACTTCAATCTCTTCTTCCGGCGCTTCGAAAATCAGCTCGTCATGGACCTGCAGCAGCAGCCGCGCCCGCAGTTTTTCTTTTTTCAGCCTTTTTGCCATATCGATCATCGCTTTTTTAATAATATCAGCTGCACTTCCCTGGATCGGTGTATTCATGGCCGTCCTTTCAGCAAAGCTGCGCAAGTTGAAATTCCGGCTTGTAATTTCCGGCAAGTAACGCCGCCGCTTTAAAAGGGTGGAGACATAGCCTTTTTGCTTGGCTTCCCTGACAATTTCATCCATATATTCCTTGACGCGCGGGTAGGACGCAAAATACCGTTTGATAAATTCGCCGGCTTCCTTGCGGGAAATGCCGAGATTTTGCGAAAGCCCGTAGTCGCTGATGCCATATACGATCCCGAAGTTGACCGCTTTTGCCTGGCGCCGCATCTCAGACGTTACTTCTTCCGCTTTCACATGGAAAACTTCCATCGCCGTTTTCGTATGGATATCCATGCCTTCGCGGAACGCTTCAATCAGCTTTTCATCGCCGGAAATATGGGCGAGCACCCGCAATTCCACCTGCGAGTAATCCGATGAAAAAATAAGCCAGCCTTCTTCCGACGGGACAAACGCTTGACGAATTTTCCGGCCTTCTTCCATGCGGATCGGGATATTTTGCAAATTCGGATCCGTCGAGCTGAGGCGGCCGGTCTGCGTCAATGCTTGGTTAAAACGCGTATGGACTTTGCCATCTTGGTGGACCACTTTTAAGAGCCCCTCAATATAGGTGGACTGGAGTTTCCCAAGCTGCCGGTAATGAAGGATTTCCCTGACGATTTCGTGGGCAGGCTCCAGTTTTTCGAGCACATCGGCAGACGTGGAGTATCCCGTTTTTGTTTTTTTAATGACAGGCAGCCCCATTTTTTCAAAAAGAATGACGCCAAGCTGCTTCGGCGAATTGATGTTGAATTCAGTGCCGGCCATGCTGTAAATCCGCTGCTCAATTTCATGAAGCCGGAGTTTAAATTCTTCGCCCATTTCTTTTAACCGGTCGGTATCGACTTTCACGCCGGTGTATTCCATATCCGCCAAAATAAGGGAAAGTGGGAGCTCGAGTTGTTCAAACAGTTCAAGCTGGCCGTTGTTTTTGAGCGCTTTTGTGCAAGGTTCGCAAAGGGCATCTATCGCTTCCGCTTTCCGGGAAATATGCTCGGCGTACCGTTTTTCCTCGGGCAGCTTCCGTTTCGCGCCTTTTCCGTAGACAGCCTCATCCGTTTCCACGTTCCCATAATCATGCGTTTTTGCCACCGAGGCAAAATCTTCGACCGTATCGGAAGGATTCAAGAGATAGGAAACGAGCAGCAAGTCAAAGTCGGTCCCACGCAGGTCTATGCCGTACCGTCTCAAAGCGACAATTGAACGCTTTGCATCGTAGACGTGTTTGATTTTGCTTTCATCTTCCACCCATTTTTTGAACGCTTCGGAAGAAAGTGCGTCTTCCGCCCGGAGGAAAAAGAGCCCTTTTTCGTTTTTTAAACCGAACCCGATGATCTCGCCAGTATGGTAATTTTCATCGAGAATCTCCACATAAAAAGAAGAAACATCGGCAAACAAGTTGTCCGTAATGTCTTCGGCAATGGAAAAAGAAATGGCTTCCAGTGCCGGTTTTTCTTCCGTCGGGGTGTCCCCGCCCATTTTTTCAAGCATTGATTTAAAGCCCAATTCCTGGTACAAATGCCGTAATTTTTCCGGGTCGGCGTGCTTGTATGCCGCCTGTTCAATGGAAATGGAAAGCGGAATGTCACGGTGAATGGTGGCGAGTTCTTTGCTCATCAGCGCCTGTTCTTTGTTCGCCTCCAATTTTTCCTGCAGTTTTTTCCCGGATACTTCCCCGATATGGTCAAGCAGCTCTTCCACCGTCGGGAACTGTTTTAACAGCTTAATGGCTGTTTTTTCCCCGATGCCCGGCACGCCGGGAATGTTATCGGATGAATCGCCCATCAGCCCTTTCATGTCGATGATCTGATGCGGCGTTAACCCGTATTTTTCCTCGACATGCGCCGGCGTGTAGGCTTCCATATCGGTGATCCCTTTACGCGTAATCATTACCGTTGTTTTCGGCGAAACAAGCTGCGTCATATCTTTGTCGCCGGAGATGACTTTCACAATAAACCCTTCTTCTTCCGCTTTTTTCGACAGGGTGCCGATGATGTCATCCGCTTCGTAATTTTCCAGTTCGTACCGTTCAATCCCGTGGGCATCGAGCAGTTCCCGAATCAGCGGGAACTGTTCGGACAGTTCCGGCGGGGTTTTTTGGCGCGTTCCTTTATATTCGCTGTATGTTTCGTGGCGGAAGGTCGTTTTGCCGGCATCAAACGCCACCAAAATATGCGTCGGCTTTTCCTCTTCCAATATTTTGGAAAGCATCATCGTAAAGCCGTAAACCGCATTCGTATGTATGCCTTTGTCATTGTTCAAAAGCGGCAAAGCAAAAAACGCCCTATAGGCAATGCTGTTTCCATCAATTAAAATCAATTTTTTCAAAACCAAAACCTCCCGGAAAAATGGAGAATATCCGTTCATATTCCTTTCCCCATTTTACCATGATTCGGCGCAAAGGAAAAATCGCGGCGCTTTTAAAAAAATAAATGAAATATTGCCGCTAAAAAAGGCGCGATCATCACCTTTTCCAGCAATTTTTAGAGGATCAGACGCGAAAAAAAGCCCCAAACCCTTCATGCGGATTTGGAGCAGGATTTTCTGTTTATGCGAGGGCATCCATGACTTTCCGGACGGAGGCGGCGGATTTGTCAAGCGCTGCTTTTTCTTCCGGTGTCAGATCGAGTTCGATGATTTTTTCAAGGCCGTTGCCGCCCAAAATGACCGGAATGCCGAGATAAATGCCGTTGTAGCCGTATTCGCCTTCGAGATAAGCAACGGCAGGCAGGATGCGGCGCTGATCTTTGGCAATGGCTTCCACCATTTCCGTTAATGCTGCTGCGGGCGCATAATAAGCACTGCCGTTACCAAGCAGGTTCACGATTTCCCCGCCGCCTTTTCTTGTCCGTTCCACAATTTTATCGAGGCGCTCTTTGGGAAGTAATGTTTCGAGCGGAATGCCGCCTGCGTAAGCGTAACGGACGAGCGGCACCATCTCATCGCCATGGCCGCCGAGCACAAAACCGGTAACGTCTTTGACGGAGACGTCCAGTTCCTCTGCGACGAAAGCGCGGAATCTTGCCGTGTCGAGCACACCCGACTGGCCGATTACGCGGTTTTTCGGAAAACCGGATGTTTGATAAACCGTGTAGGTCATTGCATCAACCGGGTTCGTCAGTACTATCAGCACGGCGTTTGGCGAGTATTTCACAATTTCCTTTGTCACGTTTTCCATGATCTTTTGGTTTGTCTGCACAAGGTCGTCCCGGCTCATCCCCGGTTTGCGCGCAACGCCCGCCGTGATGACGACAACATCGGAATCCTTTGTGTCTGCATAATCGGACGTGCCGGTGATCTTTGCATCAAACCCCTGTACCGGGGATGCTTCAAACATGTCCAAGGCTTTCCCTTTTACCGGGTTTTCCATTTGCGGGATGTCAACGAGCACCACATCCCCCAGTTCTTTTTGGGCAATCAGAAACGCCGTTGTCGCCCCTGTAAAACCGCCGCCAATGACCGATATTTTTTTCCTTTTCAGCATGACGAGCCCCCTTTGTTTAAATGTCAGCCGGCTGTAAAAAGGCAGCCGGCTTGCCGTAAATCATTTGTCCGTTATTTCCCCATGTTTTTAATCAGTTCATCGCCAAATTCAGAGCATTTGACTTCTCTTGCGCCATCCATCAGGCGGGCAAAGTCGTATGTGACCACTTTGGATGCGATCGTTTTTTCCATCGAACCGATAATCAATTTTGCCGCTTCATTCCAGCCCAAATGTTCAAGCATCAAAACACCCGACAAAATAACGGATGAAGGGTTCACTTTATCCAAGCCGGCATATTTCGGTGCCGTTCCGTGCGTCGCTTCGAAAATGGCATGGCCGGTTTCGTAGTTGATGTTCGCGCCAGGGGCAATCCCGATGCCGCCGACTTGTGCAGCGAGCGCATCCGAAATGTAGTCGCCGTTTAAGTTCATCGTTGCGACGACGTCAAATTCGCGCGGACGGGTCAAAATTTGTTGCAGGAAGATATCGGCAATCGCATCTTTGATAATGATCTTGCCGTTTGCTTCTGCTTCTTTCTGCGCCTGGTTGGCAGCATCCGCGCCTTTTTCTTCTTTAATGCGGTCGTATTCGGACCATGTGAAGACTTTATCGCCGAATTCCCTTTCCGCCAGTTCGTAACCCCAGTTTTTAAACGCGCCTTCCGTAAATTTCATGATATTGCCTTTATGTACCAGCGTAACGGATTTGCGCCCTTCTTTGATCGCATAGTTAATCGCAGCGCGCACCAGCCGTTCCGTTCCTTCTTTCGATACCGGTTTGATGCCGATACCGGAAGTTTCCGGGAAGCGGATTTTTTTCACGCCCATTTCATCTTGCAAAAACGAAATGACTTTTTTCACTTCCGGTGAACCTTCTTGATATTCAATGCCGGCATAAATGTCTTCCGTATTTTCGCGGAAAATGACCATATCGGTATCCTGCGGGCGTTTAACCGGGGAAGGGACACCATCAAAATAACGGACAGGGCGCAGGCAGACGAATAAGTCGAGTTCCTGGCGCAGCGCAACATTCAGCGAACGGATCCCGCCGCCGACCGGAGTGGTTAATGGCCCTTTAATGGCAATGAAATATTCGCGGATCGTGTCAAGCGTTTCCTGCGGCAGCCATTCCCCTGTTTTATTAAACGCTTTTTCGCCTGCATAGACTTCTTTCCAGACAATTTTCTTTTCGCCTTTATAGGCCTTCTCAACAGCCGCATCCAATACGCGCTGTGCAGCCGCCCAAATATCAGGGCCGGTGCCGTCCCCTTCGATAAATGGAATAATCGGGTGATTCGGTGTGTTTAATACGCCGTTTTCTACGGTGATCTTTTCTCCTTGTGCCATTTCAAAATCTCCTCCAGTCCCAATATCAGTTTATACTTGTTGTGTACACGGAATGAACCGGCCCCGTGCAAGGTCCTGAGCCGGTCCTTCCCCACCTGATGCACGCTTGCCCATCCCTAAATACTTCCAGGCACGGGCGGGCGTTTTAAGAAAATAACGGATACATTCAGCCGGGATGGTTCCCCGCCAAGGTCCCGTTACCGGTCTTCAAGCGGAACGTACTGGCGCATGCCCGGGCCAATATATTCCGCGCGTGGGCGGATAATCCGGTTGTTGGCGTATTGTTCCAAAATATGGGCGATCCATCCGGAAATGCGGCTGACGGCAAAAATCGGCGTAAACAGGTCATGATCAATGCCGAGGCAATGATAGACAGATGCAGAATAAAAGTCTACATTGGCAGGAATGCCTTTTTCGCTCGTGACAATTTGCTCAATTTTTACCGACATATCATAATATTTACGCTGTCCGGTCAGCTCTGTCAATTTTTCCGACATTTTTTTCAGGTGTTTTGCACGCGGATCGCCTTTTCTGTAAACGCGGTGGCCAAAACCCATAATTTTTTCTTTGTTGATGAATTTTTCATGCAGGTAATCTTCCACTTTATCGACCGAACCGATTTCCGTGAGCATTTTCATGACCTGCTCATTTGCGCCGCCGTGGAGCGGGCCTTTTAATGCACCGATTGCAGCGGTAACGCCGGAATAGATGTCGGAAAGCGTCGCAACACAAACGCGTGCAGTAAAAGTGGATGCGTTCAGTTCATGGTCCGCATGCAGTACAAGCGCTTTGTTAAAGGCTTCCACTTCAATCGGTTCCGGTTCCTTTTCTTTTAACATGTACAGGAAGTTTGCGGCAAAACCGAGATCTCTGCGCGGTGCGACAGGTTCTAGGCCTTTCCTGACCCTTGCGAAAGCGGCAACAATTGCCGGTATTTTTGCCTGCAGCCGGATGGCTTTGCGCAAGTTTGCTTCCCGGTCCATTGCATCTGCTTCATCATCGTAAAGCGCGAGTGCGGAAACAGCGGTACGGAGCGCGGCCATCGGGTGCACTTTCCCGATCGGGTAAGTTTTAAAGCTATCCAAAATTTCTTTCGGCAATTCCATATGATCCGCCAGTTCCTGCTTAAATGTTTCCAGTTCGGATTTTGTCGGCAGTTTTAAATGCCACAGCAGGTAGACGACTTCTTCAAAGCTGGCTTTTTCTGCTAAATCATCAATGCCGTAGCCGACATATGTAAGCGTGTCATCGATGATCGAGCTGATTGAAGTTTCACTTGCAACGACCCCCTCTAGACCTCTTGTTGCTGTCATGCTTATCTCTCCTTCTCCTTAAGGTTGTTTCCCCCATCTCAAACGTAGATAAGTTGATTTCGGGGTATATATTTTTCTGCGGAATAAATAACGGTTGCCGGCCGGCAATATGCAAGCGATCACATACTCTATTATAATATAATAATTATATTTGTCTATTTTTTGACGTACATGCGCCCGCTTACATAAATCATTATAAACAATTTTCAAACACATTGGTACAGAAAAAAGCCAAATTTCTTCTTTTAGTATAGCGCTTTCGCAGCCGTGCTGGCAATCATTTTGATTTTAGCGTATGTGTCAAGTTTTTCTCGACAAGGTTTAAATATCGGGTATTCCAAGACACTCTTTTTGTACACTTTCGGCTACC